>JALTNN010000032.1:838-6036 GCA_027000685.1 Microcaldota archaeon | reverse complement strand
TTCAGCCCGGCGCTCACCACCACCGGCTTCTACGTGGTGAGCAACAGGTCTCAGGCAGAGGCAACGCCTGACAGGTACGTGGAGTCCGGTGAGCTCTACACGCTGGCCATCAAGCTTACCACGGCCCTCAACGAGGGAGAGGACTGGAAGATCATAGTGAGGGCACCCTACACGCAGGACCTCATAATAACAGGGTACGCGCCAGAGGTGCTCCAGTCTGGAGAGGTCGTGGTGCTCAAGTGAAGCCCATAACCCCTACCTTTCTTTTTGTTTTTATTGAAAACTTCAGATGGCGAAGGCAGAGATGTCTATGACGATGCCGAACCTCGGCTCAACACGGAACTTTATGATCTTCGTTACTTCCCTCTCCGCCTTCCACCTACGGACGTAGATCACGTTCTTTATGTCGTCCCCCACCACCTCCGCACGGAGCTCGAGGTAGTTGTCCGCCACCTCCCTCAGCGTCTCCGTCACTTTTGAATCAATGTTCTCCGGGTCGTACGTGAGGATTATGCACCTCCCCTTCTGCACCGTCTTCTTCATGAAGTTCACGAAGTCGAAGAGGGTCTTGTCGGGGAGTGTGCCGTCAGGGAGCATGAGGTTGAGGGAGTCGATGATCGTTACGTCGTTGATGAAGAGGAACTCCGCTCTTATGAGGCGTTCTATGAGGTCTCTCTTTTCCCTGAGCTTCTTCGCAGAAGGTGGGAAGACGGGGAAGAACATAAGCCGGCGGGAGATGAGGTAGGGGAGGATGTTGTAGCCAAGGTTCTGCATCTGCTTAATGAAGTCCTTCGTTGAAAGCTCCGTGGAGATGTACGTAACTGTGTGGTTGTTCACGAGGAGGCCGTACGTAAATCTCTGGGTTAGAACGCTCTTACCCGCTCCGTCGGGTCCCTCGATTATGGTGATCGTTCCGGAGGCTATCCCTCCTCCCATTCTCCTCCCTAGCTCGTCCCTCTCCAGGACGAAGGAGTATATCATCCCCTCACCGGCTCATGAGGTCCTTTATGGTAAGGATGTACTCCAGGCTCTTGGAGTGGTCTTCGGGGTCGAGCTGGATCGTCGTAAGGTCCGGCTCTATGTCCACTCTTATCCCGTCGGCGTATCTCTTGATGATCTCTGCCACCTCCGGAGAAATCCACCGGATGTCGACGTAGTACTGCAGGAGCTCCTCCATTCCGGCGTGACCCACCTTCTCCACGAGGAACTTCGTCCAGTCGATGAGTGTCTCTATTACCTTGGGGTTCGTCTGGTCTATGTAGGGCAGTACGACCTCCGTCACCTCCGCTGGCTCCTCCCTCACCACCTTCACTACTTTCTCTTCCTCCTTCTTGGGCTCCTCCTTCGGCGTCTCCTTCACCACCTTAGGTCCCCTCACGGGGAGTGCCTTCTCGTCCTCGTCGAGGAACGGGTTCAGCTGGTTCATCACTATCTCGTAGATGGACGCTAACTGCCCCAGTGTCTTCTCCACCTCCTCGAGCTTGCTGTTCACGCCCTTTATGCTCTCCTTGACCACGTTGAGGGAGTCCTTGAGCCTGTCCACCTCCTTCTCGAGGTCCTCGACAACGGCCGTTATCTCCCTTCCCTCAGATGTTGTTAGCGTGGCCGGGGTCTGTGGAGTTGCGGGTGCCGCCGGTGGGCCTATGGTGATCGCCGGCTTTGGGGCTCCTTCCTCCTCCTTCTTCTTCCCGCCTCCCAACTTCAGGAAGTCAAACACACCTTCCACCTCCTTAGGGGAATATGGTGACCACCTTTCCCTCAAATCCTCTCGGGACCATCAACTTCTTCACCTCAGAGTATCCTTGAGCGTGACCGAGCTCCACCGTGAAGAGCTCGGAGGGGAGGAGACACCTCTTCGGCCTATAAAAGACGAGGATCTCCTGGTTTGGAAGTAGCATCGTGGTGTCCCCCTTCTCGTAACAGTCCGTCCAGAGAGCTGTGTAGAAGGACCCAGCCTTCGGGTTGTTCGTGTCAGGGGCAAAGGGATCGAGGACTGCGGCGATGTAGTCTATGGAGTAGTTGTTGAGCTTCTCCATGACGTTGAGGAGCGTTGCCCTACAGGCCGGGTTTTCCAGCATGACGGGGTCTGAATAGAGGTTCGAGTCGAGGATTATTATGTTCACATAGTTTAGGTCTCCCTGCTCCGGGTCGCCACTCTCGCTGTACGTGTACAGCTCCTCCGGCGGGACGTACTTGATGCCCTGGAGTGCTATGTCCGTGGTGACAAAGCTCATTATCACCTTCCTCAGATCGAGCGGGTTGGAGCCCGGTGCGAGCATCACCTTCATGAGAATGTACTTCACACACTGTGGCGACTTCGTGGTGTCCACAATGCCCTGCACCTCCTTTATCATCACCCTGTCTATCATCATCTGCTCGTGCTCTTTCTGGAGGGTTAGAGCCTTCGTCCTGAGCTGGTCGGCCGTCTGGATGAGGAGTACCGCCGCTATAACGCCGGCGAGCACGACGGCGATGAGTATGAGAATCGTTCCTATACCCTGCTGGGCTCTCATCCGTTATGAATTGGGGCCGGCTGGCTTTTAAATGGCCCTCGGGAGTCCTGTTGTTTTTTACCACTCTCCAGGACTCTCTACGGCGTAAAGGTAACGGCCTCGCGGGCTGTGGGAAGGATGAAGGAGAGGGCCACGTCTGTGGCGTAGTAGACGAACATAAGGCCCACTACGAGTATTATGTAGTGGAGGGTCGCCTCCACCTTGAGTCCGCCGTCGAGCACCTTGATGAGGAAGGCGAGGAAGACCGCCTGGAGGGCGAATACATAAACGAGGATGTGGACCATAGGGGTGAGGTCCACGAGGAAGTTGAACATGGGCACCACTCCCACAATTTCCGTACCGAGCCCCCCGAGGACATCCCTGAAGAGGGTGAAAACCGCGGCAAGCGACTTCACCGCGAGGAAGACGCCGAGGGCGACGCCCCAGTACGTCCCGTAGATCGTGCCCTTCGCCCCGGAAGCTACCTGGAGCCTGAGCTTCCTCGCATCGAGGAGCGTGTGGAGCTGATCCCCTATTATGCTTCCCACCATCTTCGGATCTGCCCCCGCGTAGAGGGTCTTTATGAAGAGCTCGTTGAACTTAGAGAGGATGGCGGAGCCCAGTTCCTTCGAGAAGAGCTTGAAGGAGTAGAAGACGTTCCTCGTGACGGCGAGCCTCCTGTAAAGCCTCTCGAGGGCCTCGTTCATGCCCGGATACACATGTCTCCTCAGCCTCCTTATAACGGGAATTATAGCGCCCTCGCGTATGGCGACGAGCTCGCCGAGCGTCCTTATGAACGGGAGATAGGACTGCTCCCTCGTCCTGATGAGCTTCTCCGCCCTCCACGCGAGGTATGCGGGGACGATGAGGGGGACGACAGTTAGGGTGACCTGGAGGATGGGGTCGAGGCCGATGAGCATGGTGATGAGGAGGATGACAAGTGAAAGGACAACTCCCACGGCAGATGCGAGGATGGCCGTGAGGTGCTCGGGCGATATGTCCGGTGCGTCGTTGGCGAGCTTGTCGGGCGGGACGGAAGACCTCGCTATAACGAGTATTATGACGTCGATGAGGATCGTGCCACCTATGAACGCGAAGTAGATGATCTCCGTCGGGATGGGGAAGAAGATAGGTGTCATGGCGAGGAAGGCGAGGATGAAGGCTGTGGAGACGAAGAGAGCGGAGAACAGCTCGGCCACCGTGGTTATCTTGTAAACGGCCTCCTGGTAGCTCATCTGTATGTCCCTGAGGATGTCCTTGAACTGTGTCTTGAAGAAGAAGACGAGGTCCTCACCGTACTCGACCACCTGGGACAGCCTCGAGAGGAAGTTCGAAAAGATGGGGGCAGGTGTCGTGTCGGCGACGACCTTGCACGCCCGTGAATATCCGAGCTTCCAGTCCCGAGCAAGGTGGTAAAGCCTCTTCATCTCCTTGGATATCTCGCCGTACTCCTCTGTCTTCGCCATAGTCTTGAAGAACTCGTCGTAATTGGCCTTTGCCGTTGTCATAGAGCCCATGAAGACGATGAAAACGGGGAAGTTCTTCACGATGTCCTCCCTCTTCTGGGCCATCCTCACCGTGAGGGAGCCCACGGCGAGGAAGAAGGAGACGACGAGCGTTGCGGGTAACAGCGTCACGAGGAGGTCGAACGTGAGGAGGCCGAGCTCCACGAAGGGATACATGAGTATCTCGAGGCCGATGAAGATGACCATCCACACCATGAGGAGGTACATTGCCAGCTCCCTCAGGGAGGAGATCCCGAGCGAGTGGATGAGTTTTTCGAGGTCTATCATTCGACCACCACCGTGAACGGGAGTCCTTCGAGCCCGAACTCGATATATCTACTTACCAGCTCGTACACCTTGAAGTAGTCGAAGTAGCCCCTGTTCACCATTTCCCTGAGGACGGCGGCCCTCACTTTGAGCTCCCTGTAAACCTCTTCCTTCTCCATACCGAGCGTGGGTGCCACGACCTGCTCGAGGACGTAAGAGTTGTACCAGGCCTTGAACTGGTGGGCGTCGGTTACGGGATCCCAGCTGAAAGACTCCCTCGTTACGATGCTCCCCGTTGGCGGGTGATACCTCTCTATCTCGGATATCGTTATCATCCTCCTGTATTTCTTCCCCTCCCTCATGACGGACTGCTGGATAGCCACGATGTGGACGTTAGGTATGTACTCCTTCGGGACGTTGATAGGCGGACCAGAGATCCTCCTTATGAAGGAGTTCACGCTTCCGGCGTGGAAGGTGGACATGACGGGGTGGCCCGTTTGCATGGCCTGGAAGGCTACGTATCCCTCGGCCCCCCTTATCTCTCCCACGATGATGTAGTCGGGCCTCGCTCTTAGTGCTGCCTTCAGGAGGTCGAACATGTCCGCCTTCCCCTCCGCCGTTATCGTCCT
The DNA here is from genome assembly GCA_027000685.1 of Microcaldota archaeon. Classification (GTDB taxonomy): domain Archaea; phylum Iainarchaeota; class Iainarchaeia; order JAADDC01; family JAADDC01; genus WANZ01. Next base: position 1,143 of record JALTNN010000032.1, on the reverse strand, counting down.
TATCCAGTTCTTGTGGGGAACGTAGATCTCAGGTGTATCTTCGACGGAGTATATCCTTGCCCTCGGCTCTATGAAGGTCGTGAGGGCTTTCAGAGTCGTGGTCTTACCTGCAGCAGTCTCACCGCACACGAAGAGGGAGGAACCAGCTTGTATGGCGAGCCAGAAGTACGCGGCCTCCTCAGCAGACAGCGTGTTCCACTTTATGAGCTGGGTTATGGATATGGGGACCTTCGTGAACTTCCTTATAGTAAAGGAGGAGCCCCTTATGGAGATGTCCTTGGAGTAAATGACGTTCAGGCGTGAGC
>JALTNN010000032.1:0-828 GCA_027000685.1 Microcaldota archaeon | reverse complement strand
GGCGTGAGCCGTCCGGCATGGCGGCGTCGACTATAGGCCTAACTTCCGTGGCGGGTCGGTTGAGAAGCTCTGTTATCCTGAATATGAAATCTTCCAGCTCTTCCTCGTCCTTGAATGCCACGTTCGTCTCCATGGATCCGAAGATCTTGTGAACAATCCATATGTTGTTCGTCCCCACGCAGGAGATGTCCTCGATGTAGGGATCCCTCATGAAGACCTCTATCATGGAGTACTGGGCGAGCTCCCTTATGAGGAGCTCCCTTATCTCCCTCTTCCTCTCCTCGGGGATGTATATTCTACCGAGGATGAACTCCTGGAGTGGCCATGTCCAGTCCCGCTTCGTATATATCGTCTGCTCAGTGAGGCGGATGAGGAGGTTAACGAACTCGTCCTGGTCCTTCGGAACGGTGTCCATGAGGGAGACCCTCTTCGTTATCCTGTCGTAGAGCAACCTGAAGTACCTGAGATCCTCGTGGGTGTACTCCGGTTGTATCGCTATGTACATGGGGTCCTCGCCATGCTTCTTCTTTATGTGGACGAAGTACGGCTCTCCAACAGGGTATAAAACGTTTATTTCGTCCATCATTGCAACCTTGAGGTCGATGGGGAGCTCGGTGACGTATATAGGCTTCCTCCACTTCCTCATAACCTCTTCCACGTACTTCTTGAGGTGCGGGTTCCTCGCGAGCGCCTGCCTGAACGCCTCCTCCTCGTGCTTAAGCTCTACCATCCTACCTCACCACCGGGAAGGGGAGCCCCTCGACACCGAAATAGTAGTACCTCTTCACCATCCCGAACACGTCCATGTACCTCTTTATGTCCCTCTTC
>JALTNN010000031.1 GCA_027000685.1 Microcaldota archaeon | reverse complement strand
GGGGAGAGTGGCGTGTCCTTGGCGAGAAAGGCCCAGAGCTGGATGTTTGCGAAGAGGGCTGCCGCGAAGATAACAGGAATGTTGGAGAGGTAGAGGAGCCTGATGGGGTACCTTCCCCCGGCGCCCCTTCCGAAGGAGAGGGCTATGGGGATGTCTATGTGGATGCCTTCGGCGTATATGATGATTAGGAAGACGAGGAGCGTGACGATGTAGGGAATGAGATGCGTCCACCAGGCGGGTGAGCCCGTCGTCACGGCGTTTATGAGTCCCATGAGGTTGCTCTGTGGGTGGACACCGAAACCGTTCCAGAAGAGGACCTTCGTGACGTTCGCGGCAATGAACAGGGAGATACCACTCCCTATGCCCCACTTCAACACGATCTCGTCGAGGTAGATGAGTATTATTGAGCCGAGTGCAATCTGGAGCATGACGATGAGCTCCATACCGGGGAAGGCCTGGAGGAACCCTGAAGACACGTATATCCATGCCTCGAAGAAGGAGAAGAGTATGGCGAGGAGCTTCTGCATCCCCATGAACTTCTTCCTCCCCTCCTCTGTTCTCACATTTAGGTCGAGGAGGCCCGAGCCGATGAGGAGCTGGAGGATAATAGACGCAATCACTATGGGCCCTATACCAGCGGCGAGGACAGAACCGAGGTTAGAGGCGAGGATTAACTGGAAGGCCTCGGGGGCCATTCCCCTGACAGACTGAAGACCGTATGGAGGGATGTGGGAGAGGATGTAGAAGGCGAGGAGAACGAGAACCGTCCATATGAGGCGTGTTCTGAACGTGGGCCTCACTTTTGGTGCCTCTATCTCTGGTATCTTCTTCCACACAGGCTCTAACAAGTCAACCACGCTCATTCCTTTATCACCGCCTCCCCGCCCACTTTCTCAATCTTCTCTCTCGCTCTCTCGCTGAACGACCGTGCCACCACCCTCACGGGTTTTGAGAGGCTTCCAGAGCCGAGGACTTTTGTGTAGCCCAGCTCTGTGACGTCTATTGTATTTCCTTTGAACTCCGGCGAGTTCACGATCTCGTCTATCTTTGCGAGATTTATTACCCTCTCCTCCCTCTTCCTTGGAGGTTTGAACCCTTTTTTCCCGAGGATCTCATGGAGGAACATGTGCTTCTTGTGGTCCCATGCACCCGCTCTACCCCTACCTCCTTTAATTCCCTTGCCCCTCCTGTTCTTCGTGTCACCGTGGTAGCTCCTGCTCCCCAGCTTCTTCCTGTACTTCCTTCGCCTCCTCACAACCATCATATCATCCTCCGGAGGAGCTCGTTGATGTCCTTTCCCCTATAACCGAGGGCCCCACCGAGCTTATAGGGCGTTTTTATGCTCCTGTAACCCTTCCTGGGTGGATGGAGCCTGAATGGTTTGAGATACTCGTGAAGTTTCACCCTGTTTTTCACCACGGCGTCGAGAAGCTTATCCCACTTCATCCCGCTCCTCTTCTCGAGCTCCTCCCTCTCGGCCTTACCTCCTCCCCTGAGCTCCCCTCTTCTGAGGATCATTTCCTCGAGGACACCCTTCTCTATCTCCCCCCACGTTATGTAGTCCTTCGCCTTCCTGATCATTCCTTCGTAGGAGGGGGTCTCGGGGACCACAACCGCGTGGTTCACCCTCGTGAGCATGAGCCTCTTCAACGTCTCTTCAATCTCTCCCCTCACACCCACCTTGCCCCTCACCCTCACGACTGCCCACGCCATTACCAGTCCACCCCTACCTTCGCGAGGTCTTCGGGCCTCAGCTTCGTCGAGTAGGTCTGTCTTAGAGCATTTAGCGTGGCCTGAGCGAAGTTTATGGTTGTCCTCGTGTTCCCGTAGCCTTTACTCCAGACGTCCTTTATCCCGGCGAGCTGGAGAACGGGCTTTATCGCGTCGGCGGCGACGAGACCCACCCCCCTCGGGGCCGGCTTCAGCACAACCCTCACGCTACCCGCCTTTCCCTCTACCTTGAACGGCACGGAGTGGGGGAGGCCGCATCCACACTCCCACGAGCCACAACCTCTCCTCACCTTGATGATGTTCAGCTTTGCCTCCCTCGTTGCCTTCTCGAGCGCCACCCTGTACTCCCTCGCCTTCCCTATGCCGAAGCCCACATACCCGTTCTCGTTGCCCACGGCTACAGCAACCCTGTAGGCCCTCCTCCTACCAGAATCAGTAACTCTCACGGTTATAGACCTGTCGAGGATAACCCTCTTGAGACCGGGGAGGAGCGTGTCGACGATCTCCGGTTCGAGGAGCGGGAGGTTTGTTGCGAGAGCCTCTTCCATAGACTGGATCTGGCCGGAGGCCACGAGCCTTCCGAGCTTCGTCCTGGGAATCCAATCCTCCTTCATGTGCTCACCTTCTTTAACATCTCCTCGAAGTGTGAGGGGAGCTCCTCGGGCTTAAGCCCCCTCTTCAGGTACCCGCTGAACTGGCGCTCATACTTCTCGGGAGCGTTTTCCTTTAACATCTTTGCGTAGCTTGCAATATGCTCCCCCCTAATCCTATCCTCGGATGGGAGCGCCTCCTCCGAGTGCGGTACCTTCAGCCCGGCATCGAGTGCCCCCTTGAGCACGGCGAAGACCGTCGAACCGTGGACCGGTGTGTGGAAGCCTATGTCGAGCACGGCTTCCTTGACCCCCCTCTTCAGTGCTCGCTTTGCCGCGAGGAACCCGAGAAGATAACCCGCAGGCGTATTCGCGGGGTGTCCCTTCCACCCCATCTTCACGAGCTCCCTACTGTTTGCCTGCGCCACCACCTTGTCTCCCTTCTCGTCAAACTCGACCACCTGAACGATTATGGAGTTGTTGAACACCCTGACGACGAGCCTCGGCTTCCCCGACTTTATGAGGGCTATCCTCTTCCAGTAGTTCGTCTTACCTTCCCTTATCCTTCTCAGCTTCACCCTGTAATTCGGGCCTGTCGCCATATTATCTCCCCTCGATCAGCTCGATCACGTGGGCCTTGCTCCTTATGAAACCTCCCTTAGCCTGGCGGTAGAGCCTCCTGTACGTCTTTCTGTCAATCACGCCCTTCTCCCTAAGCCTTTTCAGGAGCCTCCTTATCGCCCTTATCTTCCTCATCCAGGCCTTCTTAGGATCAAGCCTTGCACCGGGCGGACCCTTCCTTGATCCAGGTCCCCTCCTCCTCCCCTTCTTCTTCTTAATCCTTAAGATCCTCGCACGGTATCGTGACTGTCCCTTCTTCTGGAGTATACGTATGACCCCGCTCTCGACGAGCTTTCTGAGGTCGTCCTTCGTGAGGGCTGACTCCACGTCCTCCAGCCTGCCCGGGTCTATCCATACCCTCTTCTTCCCCACACCGTACATCTGCGCCACGAGCTCCCTTGCTCTGTCCGCCTTCATGGGTTGATCACCTTGAGACCGAGCTCTTCAGCCTTTCTAACTATTTCCATCCTCTTCTTCCTCCCCACCGTGCTTGCAATCCTTACCACAACCCCCTTGAGCCCCTCGAGCTCCGTAGGGTTGTGAACGATCACCTCGGGGAGGCCGGATGGGTGGAGGAACCTGATGAGCCGAGGGGTCCTGTAACCGATCTTTACCACCCTGCCCTTCTCCTTTCTCTCCACTCTCTTTGGCGAATCAATCCCCTTAGGCTTCCTCCAGCTCATCTTGAGCCTCCTCTTACCCGGCGTCCTCTGTCTGAGGAACTTGAACCTCTTCTTCTTCTTTATCATCCTTACCACGTTCATTCGCCCCACACCCCTTTCTCCACAATGTATATACCGTCCTGGAACTTCCTCGGATCGAACTCTGGAGGTAACTTCGTGGCCGTCTCGAGCCTACCAGCCATTATCCCAGCCGCTTCCTTGTCTATCGACGTGACCACGATGTCCTTCCCCCTCACCTCCACCTTCGTGTTGGGTACCACAGGCACCTCTATTGGTGTCTTTGCACCCCTCAGGTTTGTTATCACCACCTTATCGCCCTTCACCTCGACTTTCATGGGGAAGTGAGCATAGACGATCCTGAGGACGTACTTCCAGGGCTTCTGAACGCCCTTCACCATGTTCCTTATATGTGCCGCAACCGTCCCCGCATTCGCCCTGTGCTTCCTTCTCTTCGTCACTGCCTTCACCACGACACTCCTTCCATCGAGCTCGATCACCACACCGGGTGTCTTCGAGAAATCTCTCTCGAGTGTTCCGAGGGGCCCACTCACCCTTACCTTTGTTCCCTCGATCGACACCGTGACGCCCTCCGGTATCTCAACCCTCCACTCCGTCCTGAACACGTGACATCCCCTCAGTACACGTAGGCTATGAGCCTTCCTCCTATCCCTTTCTTCTTTGCCTCTTCGTTCGTCATGAGCCCCTGGGAGGTAGAGACTATGAGGAGACCGATCCCCCTGGCCGGGAGGAACCTCTGCTCCCACTTCGTCCACTCATCCTTCCCCACGGGAAACCTCGGTTTTATGGCCCCCGTCTTCACGATCCTTCCCGCAAGCTTTATCCTCACCATCCCCTCTCTGCCGTCGTCTATGAACTCAAACTCCTCGATGTAGCCGTGCTTCTGGAATATTTCGAGGACCCTGAGGAGAAGCTTAGAGGCCGGATACACTACTATCTCCCTTTTTCCTGCCCTCTCCGCATTGTTTATGGCGTTTAGCGCATCCGCGAGGGGGTCAAGCCTTGTCATCTCTCTCACCCTACGAGTAGTTCCGGAAGCCCAGCTCCTCGGCGACGAGCTTGAAGCACTGCCTGCAGAGCATGAGGCCGTACTTCCTTATGACCGCCTGGGCCCTGCCACACCTCAGACACTTCACGTTCTTTCCGTGCCTGGCCCTGGGCCTCCTCTTCCCCATGTTAAACAACCTCCACACCGAAGGTTTCTTTAACGAATTGTATGGCCTCATCCTTCGTTATCAGGTGCTCCTTTCCCACCCTCGCCTTCTTCCTCTTTCTCCTCTTCACCCTGTAACCCGGCCTCTCAAGGGTTACACACACGTCCATCCCGTAGATTCCTATTTCCGGGTCATACTTCATCCCTGGAATCTCGATGTACTCGTGGATACCGAAGGAAAAGTTCCCGTGCTCGTCGAATGACCGGGCGGGTATCTTCCTATCCACCGCCTCGAGCAGGACCTTGAGCAGCTCCTCCGCTTTCTTTCCCCTCACCGTCACCTTGACGCCAATGGGGAGACCCGGCCTTATTCCCCACCTCTGGACCCTCTTCTTCGCCTTCGTCCTCACGGGCTTCTGCTCTATTCCTACGAGCTTGAGAACCCTTCTCAGAACCTCTTCTGCCTTCTCGAGCCTTTCTCCTGGCTCGCCTACCCCGATGTTCAGCGTCACCTTCTCGATCCTTATCTCCCTCATCGGGTTCATCGCCCCCACCTCACAGCGTTATCACCGGCGCGTTCCTCCCAACCACGAACACGTTCTTCTTCGCAGTCTCGATGGTCTCTCCCTCGACCTCCACCTTCACGAGCGTCGGCCTAACGAGGTCCCCCCTCTCGACCTCCTTCACCGTTCCTATCGTTCCGGCGTGCCTCCCGGACAGGATGTACACGAGGTTACCGGGCTCGAGCTTATAGGTCTCGACTATTTTCTGGGAGGGAACCTCGATCTTGAGGACATCACCCGGCTTGAGGTCTGTCTCCTTGAGGAGGAATGACCTCCCGTCGTGCGTGCCGAGCTGGATGAGCCCACCCTTTACCATCACCTTCCTCTCTATCCTCGCCAGCTTGTAACCTTTCTCCGCCTCTGTGATCTCCTTGGGTACGAGCCTCCCCTTCTCGTCGAGGATGATCCTGAAGACCTTCCCAAGCTTGGGTATCTCCACTACGTCGAAGAGCCCCACGGGGAACTTCGGATCCTTCCTCACCTTCCCGTCAACGAGCACCTCCCCTCTCTTCACGATGAAGTCAGCCTCCCTTGCATTTCTCGCCACCCCGAGGTAGTCCCTGAGGAGAACCCTCAGGGGGATCGACCTGTCCTGGGTGTGAGGGCCGGGCGAGGGCTTCGTTATCCACACTCCGAACCTGCTCTTCCTCTTTATCTTCCAGGACTTCGGCGCGGCGATCCTCTTTAGGTGCCTCCTACCTCCACCTACCCTTGCCATTATCTG
>JALTNN010000030.1:3762-6126 GCA_027000685.1 Microcaldota archaeon | reverse complement strand
GGCGTTCCTCGGACCCCTACTCGCACCCGGGGCGTCCCTGAGCTGGGTGTTGAACCTGATGTTCCTTTTGGGTGTTATAGTGGCACTGGCAACGTACAACACGGGGATAAAGACAGATGGTGTAACGTTGCTACTCCTGGCGGTCCTAGCGTTGCTCGTGATACCAGCGGGTACGGGCTTCCAGCCACTCGTGGACTACATCAGACAGGTGCTCCTCCTCTCGGCGTGGTACGTTATGCCCATCGCCCTTGCCCAGGGCTGGAAGTCTCTCGTGGGTTAGGCAGGTGTCGAAGTCCTGGGTGGACATTTAAATATTTCTTCTTCCACCCTTCTCAACATGGCAGAGGCATCCAAGTACCTGTACTGGCTGGGAGTGATACTGGCGATCATAGCAGCGTTTCTGCCGTTCGTCGGAGACCAGGCAACAGTGGCCACGTGGATGGAGTGGATCATCCTGATCGAAGTGATCATCGGTATAATAGTGGGCTTCATGAACATAACAGCGAAGGAGATCAACACCCTCTTCATGGGCGGCATGGCCTTCCTGCTGTCCTACCCAGCGTTCGCCAACTTCACGGCAGGGCTGACCCAGCTCACCACCATATGGACGATAATAAACGGCTTCCTCACGGCCATGGCAGCGATGGTGGCGCCTGCAGTGGTGCTCGTGGCCCTCAAGGTACTGCCAGAGATCATGAAGGACTGAAACCGCTCCCTTTCTTTTTGTTTTATCTTATTTTTCTCGCCACAACGATAAAGGCCGTGTGGAGTATACCGGAGGAGAGGGGCCTCGTCCTCCCTCCCAGCTTCCACTCCCTGTGGATGACCTCGTGGACAGCGGGCTCGGTAAAGCCGTCCAAGGACTCTTCCAGCCTCTTGACCTGCTCCACCGTTGGGAGATAGCTCACGAGGAAGGCACCAGGTCTGAGGGAGTCACCTACAATATGAACAAGCTCCCAGGGATCGGGGACGTCGAGGAAGGCGAGATCAAAGTCCTTCTCCTTCACGCCCACCTTCCGGGGGTCGTCCGGGAGCACCTCGAGGTGCGAAAACCCGAACTTCTCGATGTTCTCCACGAGGAGTGCGTAGTGCTTCGGGTTCTTCTCGTAGGAGAGAACCCTCCCCCTCTCGCCCACGAGGTGGGCCCAGAAGAGGGTCGAGAAGCCCGAGCCGGCCCCCACCTCGAGCACTCTCGAGCCCGGTCCTATGCCTGTAAGGGCAGCGATGAGGCCGAGGTCCTTCCAGTGCGCTATCTGCGGTCCCCTCTTGATCCTCATCCACAGGTCCACGAAGCCGGGGCGTGTCACGAGGAACTCTTCCCCCGTGGAACTCTTCGTGTAGCCCCCCTTGAGCTCTACGAGGCCGTACTCGGTGTTGTATGTGGCCCTGTCAGGGGCGAGGTATGTCTTTCCGCTCTTGTGTATGAGGAGCCACACAAAAACATTTACCCAGTTTCTCTTTTTAGTGTGCACCATCCTCCACAGGCTTGTCTATGAGGCCGTCAAGCAGATACCGAGGGGAATGGTGTCTACCTATAAGGCGGTCGCAGAGGCCCTCGGTGACCCCGTGGCGGCAAGGGCCGTGGCAAGAATCCTATCTGAGAACGAGGACCCGGGGGAGGTGCCTTGTCACCGCGTAGTTATGAGTGATGGGAGAGTTGGTGGCTATGCGTTCGGTGGAGAGGTGGAAAAGAAGAGGAGGTTGTTAGAAGAGGGCGTAACGTTTGACGGGGAAAAGGTTAGGCTGGAGAAGCACCTCTTCGACGAGTTTGACGTATATCCCATCCTGAAAAAGATGGCAGCAGCTCAGGAAACGCTAGCACGCCTGAATATGAAAATGGATGTGGAGTTCGAGTACGTCGTGGGTCTGGATGTGGCGTATAAGGGATGTAGGGGCGTGGGAGCGGCTGTGCTCATGGACCTGAAGGGGAACGTGCTCGACGTAGGTTTCTGGGAAGGAAGGGTCACGTTTCCCTACGTCCCAACATACCTCGCCTTCAGGGAGGCACCATTCATGGTTGGTGCGGCCAAGAAGTTCGGGGATGTGCTCCTCCTCATCGACGGACACGGGGTGGCACACCCGAGGAAGGCCGGCGAAGCTGTCCACATAGGAGCGGTACTCGGACTCCCCTCCATCGGCGTGGCGAAGAGGCCGCTAATGAAGAGTCATCCTCCGTTCAGAGGAGTCTACGTTTCACCAGGCTATGGGCTGCCAGACATTAGTGTGGTGGAGAGGGTTTGGTTCAAGGGTAGGAAACAGCCGGAGGCCCTGGAGCTCGCCCACAGGTTCGCCAAGGAAAGAGTTAAAGTGGCAGAGTCGTGAAAGCACGAAAGGATTTTATAGAATTGTGGCCCTACTAATATG
>JALTNN010000030.1:0-3752 GCA_027000685.1 Microcaldota archaeon | reverse complement strand
CGTGAAGAGCGTCGTTGAAAAGGCGGTGAAAAGGGCTCGCAAAGAATCGAAAAAGTCTGCCCGTCTTTCTGAGGATGAGGAGATCGAGAGGTTCCTCAAGGAGGCTGTGCCCACCATAAAGGTCGTTGGGACAGGTGGAGCGGGCTGTAACACGATAAACAGGCTGAACGAGATGGGGATATATGGGGCGGAGCTTATAGCCATAAACACGGATGCCCAGCACCTCCTCCACACGCGCGCGGACAGAAAGGTTCTGATAGGTAAGAGGACGACGAAGGGGCTTGGAGCCGGGAGCAATCCCGACCTCGGTGAACAAGCGGCGAGGGAAGACATGGAGGACATAAGAAAGGCCCTCGAGGGTGCAGACCTCGTGTTTATAACGGCAGGTCTAGGAGGGGGTACGGGAAGCGGTTCCGCACCAATAATCGCCGAGATAGCCAAGGACATCGGGGCGCTGGCCGTGGCCATCGTCACCCTCCCCTTCACGGCGGAGGGCAGGGTGAGACTCGAGAACGCCGTGAAGTCCCTCTCGAAGCTCATCAAGGAGACCGACACCATCATAATAATCCCCAACGACAAGCTCCTCGAGGTGGCGCCGGACCTGCCCATGAACGCGGCATTCAAGGTAGCGGACGAGATACTCGCCAACGCGATAAAGGGCATAACGGAGGTCATCATGAAGCCCGGTCTCGTTAACCTCGACTTTGCCGATCTCAGGACGGTGATGGAGAAGGGCGGGCCGGCAGTGATAGGTATGGGAGAATCGTCCCTCGACAGCTCACCGGAGGAGAGGGCCCTCGAGGCCGTGGAAAATGCCCTCACATCGCCACTCCTCGACGTGGACATCTCGGAGGCCGACAGGGCAATAGTGAACGTGATAGGCGGGACGGAGATGACGTTGAAGGAGGCGGAGATGATCGCGGAGGCCGTCTCGAGCAAGATCAGCCCCAACGCCCACCTCATATGGGGTGCAATGATAGACGAGAACTACCCGAAGAACCAGATATCCGTGCTCGTGATCGTGGTTGGGGGCAAGATCCCCTATCTCGAGGAGCTCAAGGAGATCGCCCAGAACAGGCTCAGCCTCGACATAGACTTCGTGGAGTGATGGGAGATGGGACTGAGGGACTTCGCCACGCAGGCAGTTAGAGTCCTCAAACTTGCAAAGAAACCGACGCGTCAGGAGCTCTCGCAAATGATAAAGATAACAGGGCTTGGAATGATTCTGCTCGGAATAATGGGCTACATATTTCAACTTATCGTTTACCTCTTGACGTTGGGGTGAAGCCATGATCTGGGGGATAAGGACAACGGCGGGGCAGGAGATGTTCGTGGCCGAGCTCATAGCGGAGAAGGCAAAAAAACTCGAGGGAGGTCAGGTGGTGTCTGTCATCGTTCCACCGAGCCAGAAGGGCGTCATAAAGGGCTACATACTCGTGGAGGCCACGGACGAGATCACGCTGAGGAGGCTCGTCAGGGGGACGCCCCACGCGAAGGGGGTGGTCCCCGGTGCCATACCGGTTTCCGAGATTGAGGGGCTCCTCCAGCAGGAGCCGCTCATGAAGGAGCTCAAGGTGGGACAGATCGTCAAGATAATATCCGGGCCCTTCAAGGGGATGAAGGCCAAGATTTTAAGGGTTGACCCACAGAAGGAAGAGGTTACGGTGGAGCCGCTCGAGTCGGCCATTAAGATCCCCGTCACCATCGAGGCGGCCAGCGTCGTCATAGAGTCAAGGGAGGGTGAAAGGGAATGATGGAGATAAAGCTCCTCGTGGAAGGGGGTAAGGCAACGCCGGGCCCACCAATAGGGCCAACTCTCAGCCCCCTCGGCCTGCCGGTGGGCAAAGTCGTGGCCGATATAAACAAGGCCACCTCGAAGTATGCTGGGATGAAGGTACCTGTCATTCTCCGCGTGAACCCGGCCACGAAGGAGTACACCATAGAAGTTGGAACCCCGCCCACCTCTGCCCTCATCAAGAAGGAACTCGGACTGGAGAAGGGGTCTGGGGCAACGGGAAGTGAGTGGGTAGGTGACATTTCACTGGAAAAGGTCGTCGAGATCGCAAAGACTAAGCTCCCCGAAATGAACACGGCGGACCTCACCAAGGCCGTCCTTCAGGTGCTGGGTACGTGCCTTTCCATGGGTGTGAAGGTCGATGGGAAGGATCCGAGGGAGGTACAGAGGGCCATAAAGTCAGGGGAAATAAGGATTGAGTGAAAGGGTAGGTGGGCTTAAAAACGTTTGTGTCAGAAACCATCGTAGCCCCGCTGGCACCGCCGGTGGCGGGAGGGGTGATAGATGAGGATCACGAAAGATCTCCTGAGGAAGGCCATTGCCGAGGCCAAGGAAAAGGCCAAGAAGAGGAATTTTCTCGAGAGCGTTGACATAACTGTAAACTTCAGGAACATCGACTTCAAGAAGCCTGAGAACAGGCTCGAGATCGAGGTAGTTCTCCCGAAGGGAAGGGGCAAGCCTGTGAAGATTGCGGCAATAGTGGACAAAGTGCTGGCGGAGGAGCTGAAGAAGGAGAAAATTGTGGACCTCGTGATAAGGAAGGATGAGCTCGAGGGATTGAGCAAAAAGGATGTGAAGAAGCTTGCCAAGGAGTACGACTACTTCGTGGCAGAGCCCTCGGTGATGCCGCTCGTGGGTAGGATTAGGGGGCCTGTCCTCGGCCCAAGGAAGAAGATGCCCAAGGTGGTGCCCCCCAACGTGAAAGCCCTGAAGGCAGTCGTCGATAACCTCAGGAAGACCGTTGTGATCACGAACAAAAAGGGCAAGCCGCTCCCAACCGTTCATGCTCCCATAGGCGTGGTGACGATGAGTGACGAGGACCTCGCGGAGAACGCCCTCGCGGTGATTAGGGGGATCCTCTCCAAGGTCAACGAGCAGAACATAAGATCTGTTTACGTGAAGACGACTATGGGGCCGGCGGTGAGGGTGATAGGATGAGGAGGGCTATACTCGAGAAGCAGAGGAAGGTGGAGGAGCTGAAGTCCCTGATGAAAGGGAGAAGGACAGTCATGATAGCAAACATAGAGGGCGTGCCGGCCCCCATGATGCAGAGACTGAGGAAAATGCTAAAGGAAAGGGGGTCGCTCCTAAAGGTCTACAAGAACGTGGTGATAAGGAAGGCCTTAGAGGGTTCTGGGATAAAGGGCGCTGAGAAGCTCATAGAGTTCGTGGAGGGACACCCCTCTGCCGTCATCGTCTCAGATGAGGATCCGATAAAACTGTACAGGGAGATAACTGCCGTGGAAGAGCGGGCCCCGCTTAGGGCGGGAAGGCCAGCGCCGGAGGATGTGGTGCTCGAACCGGGACCGGTACCGGTTCCTGTTACAATGCTCTCCGAGCTGAAGTCGGCTGGAATTCCTGTAAGGTCTGTTAAGGGAGCCGTCGAGCTTGAGAAGGAGTTCGTGGCCGCAAGGAAGGGTGAGGTAGTAACCGAGAGGGTGGCGAAGGCCCTCGAGCTCATGGGCGTCAAGCCCGTCAGGGTGTACCTCAAGGTCCTTGCCGCCCTCTCCGACGGCATACTCTTCACAGAGGAGGTCCTTGGCATAAGACCCGAAGATGTGCTCGAAGACGTCAGGAGGGCTTCCCAGTATGCCTTCAACCTCGCCTACAACACGAGGTATCCCACAAAGTACACCGTAGGCCTCTTCCTCGCCGAGGCGCACCAGAAGGCACTGAACCTCGCCGTGAATGCAGGTATCGTCACGAGGGAAACAGCGGCCTACATACTTGCGAGGGA
>JALTNN010000029.1 GCA_027000685.1 Microcaldota archaeon | reverse complement strand
GGTGATGGTGTGCGGGGGTGAACACGCCTCACCCCTCCCAACCTGCCCCCTCTGTGGAGACGAGGCAGGGCCGGGCGGGATATGCCCCCTCTGTGGGAGGGCGTCTCAAGGTGAGAGGTGTCCGAGGGACGGGACACTTCTCACACTCTCCTCCACGTTCGATCCAAATCCCGTTATCCGTCGCCTCGAGGAGAGGTACGGCAGGGTGGGTGACGTCGTCTTCATAGATGGTGGCCCCGAGCACCCTGCAAAGGCCTACTTCAGGAAGAAGACAAACCTCAGCGTCGGGAGGAGGGGCGTCGTCGAGATGGACATCACCCCCCTCCCAGGCGAGGTGACGGCCCTCCCCGACAAGCTAGTGAACGCCGTCCTCAGGGTGTACAGGTTTCTCGAGGTTGTGGCGAGAGAGGTTTTCGGGGAAGAACTCGAGGCACCGACGAGAGCGGAGGAACTCAGGGGAAGAAAGCTCGTACTCCTCCACGATGACAGGGGCTGGGTCGTTGAGATCGAGGATGTCGGAGGAGAAACGTTTACCGTCAGGAGGGAACTCTTCTACAGCCTCCCCGTTAAGGATGTGAAGCTCGCCGTTCTCGAGGACGTTCTCCTCAACGGTTTCATAAGACATCTTCACCCGCTCGAGGAGGGAAAAAACTTCCCCTACACGAGACATCCTGCGAGATCCCTCTTCGAAGGGGGCGTGAGGATCGAGAGACTCGTGGACCTCTACCTGGGTGTGTCGAAGCTCACGGGGGCCGATGAGACCCTTGCTGCGCCCCTCCTCTTCCCCCTTCTCAAGGAAAGGGAGCTGCTCGCACGAAGGACATCCAGGTACGCCTGCGCAAACTGCGGCCTTGAACATCCGAGGCCTCCCCTAACAGGGAGATGCCTGAAGTGCGGTGGAAGGGTCGAGAAGACGGAGGACACACCCAACGTTAACATCGACGACCTCCTCGAGAGATACCGCGACAACCCTGCCCTCTTCTCCTACCTCCTTCTCTACTCGAAGAGGTTGAGAGGCAGGCACACGCAGAGGAACCTCCTGGAGCTCTTTTAGACCATCGCCGATTTCCCACACAACCCTTAAAACCCCCGCCCCCGCCCATCCTCTGGATGGACATAAAGGACCTCTACATCATGGAGCTCCCGCACCGTATCGTGCTGGGGAGGGGTGTCATCGATAGGATAGAGGAGGAGGTAGAGAGGCTCGGGTTCAGGAGACCCGTTTACATTGTGGGGAGATACACAGCGCGTTATTCACCCGGTGAGAGCGTCATTGTCGAGAGCTCGATGAAGGAACACCTCGACACCATAGACCTGCCTGACTCTGACGTCATAGTGGGGATCGGAGGGGGGAAAAATCTTGACGCCGCCAAGTACCTGTCCTTAAAAACAGGGAAGCCCTACATCCTCGTTCCGACGCTCCCCTCCTCCGATGGTATTGCATCCCCGTCAATATCCCTCTACACGGAGGACGGGAGGCTTTCCCTCATACACTCACCACCCATCCTCATCCTCATAGACTTCGACGTTGTGGCGAGGTCCCCGAGGGACTACATCCTCTCCGGATACGGGGACGTGGTCTCCAAGTACTCCTCCGTCTATGACTGGTGGCTGGGCCACAGGAGGACCGGTGAGTACTTCGGCCACCTCACCTCCCGCCTCATGGTATTCGCCTTCAACCACGTGGTGAAGGATAGGAGGAGGCTCCTCACGCCCCACGGCGTCCACGTCCTCCTCGAGTCCCTAATACTATCCGGAGGAGGGATAGGAATACAGAGATCCTCTCGCCCCGCCTCGGGATCCGAACACCTCATATCCCACGCCATAGATATAATCAGGATCCGGAACGGGGAGAGACCAGGCCTGCACGGCCTCCAGGTAGGTGTAAGTACCGTTTTTACGGCCTATCTCCAGCGTAGGAGGTGGGGATACGTGAGGAGAGTGCTCTCGGAGGCAGGTCACCCTACCACCCTGGAGGAGATACACGTGGATCCCGATCTTTTCGCAGATGCCGTTCTCCTCGCACCATCTTTAAGAAACCGATACACCATTCTCAACGAGGTGGAGCTCACGAGGAAGAAAGTTCTCACGATCCTCGAGGAGGTGGAAATGGTATGAAAGTGTGGAGGTACATCGAGGAAAAGCTTGAGGAACACCCCCTCTACTTCGTCCTCATAGACCCCGACGAGACGGGCTACGACGTCGCCCCGAAGGTGGCGGAGGAAGTTGAGGAGGGCGGAGCAGACCTCATTCTCATAGGAGGAACAGTTGGAGTTCAGGGGGAAATACTCGACTCCGTGGTGAAGTCCATCAAGGAGAGCGTGGACATACCCGTCGTGCTCTTCCCGGGGGACATATCCGGGATATCGAAGTACGCGGACGCCATCCTCTACATCTCTCTCCTCAACTCGAGGAACCCCTATTACATCTCTGGTGTGCAGGCCCTCGCAGCACCCATTTTACTGAGATACGGGCTCGAGGTGATACCTACGGCCTACCTCATAACGGAGCCGGGACAGGAGACGGCGGCGGGATGGGTGGGAGACGCGAGACCACTCCCGAGGAGGAAGCCGTCCCTCGCCGCCACCTACGCCCTCGCCGCCAAGTTCATCGGCTTCAGGATGGTATATCTCGAGGCGGGCTCGGGGGCGTCCTACCCCGTTGACGACGGGATAATTTCGACCGTTAAAAGGGCCATAGGGGACTTTCCCTACCTCATCGTGGGCGGTGGGATAAGGGACCCCGAGACGGCCCTCTCAAAGGTGAAGGCGGGCGCGGACATCATCGTCACGGGTACCATCGTGGAACTTGTAGATGACGTGAGGAAAACCGTGAGGAGGTTCGCGGACGCCATCCACTCCGCCACGAGATAAAAGCCATTTTCCACAATATTATTTTCGTGATAGAGATAGACGGTAGCATGGGTGAGGGCGGAGGACAGGTTCTCAGGACAGCACTTGCCCTTTCTTCGGTCACAGGAAAGCCTGTTAAGCTCGTGAACGTCCGTAAGAAGAGGGCAAAGCCCGGTTTGAGACCCCAGCACCTCCTCGGGCTTCAGCTCGTCGAGAAGATAACAGGGGGGAAGAGTGAGGGGGCACGCCTTGACTCCCTCACGGTGGAGTTCTATCCCGGTAAGTTAAGGGGGATCACGCTCACTGCGAACGTGGGCACAGCAGGTGCGGCCACCCTCGTTGTCCAGACGATCCTCCTACCCCTCCTCTTCGCTCCCGAGCCCTCCAGGGTAAAGATAATAGGGGGGACGGACGTTGAAATGGCCCCCACCTTTGACTACATGAAGAACGTCTTCCTGCGCTTCGTGAGGGACGTCGGAGGGGAGGTGAACGCCACTCTCCTCCGGAGGGGGTTCTATCCGGCCGGAGGCGGAGCCATCCTCCTCGAGGTGAAGCCCCTCGCCTCTCCACTCCGAACCGTCAGGCTTCTCGAGAGACCTACAGATATCACGGTGAGGGGGAACTCAGTGGTCGGAGGGCTTCCGAAGGAAATTGCGGACCGCCAGGCGAGATCAGCCATCCGAACGCTTCAGAAGAGCGGGCTCGAAGCAGAGGTAAGTGTCGAGTACAGGTCCCGCTCTGAAGTCCTCTCCCCCGGAACGTCCATAACCCTCTGGGTGGAGGAGACCTACATAGGGTCTTCGTCCCTCGGTGCGAAGGGCGTACCCGCTGAAGTGGTGGGGAAGAGGGCGGCGAACCACCTTCTCAGGGAGCTCGACTCCCTCGCACCCCTTGATAGACACATGGGGGATCAGGTCATCCCGTTCCTCGCCCTCGCCGACGGAACGTCCGAGTTCTACACGTCCCAGCTCACACTCCACGCCTACACGAACCTGCTCCTTGTCGAGAAGATCCTTGGCGTGGAGTACGAGGTGGAGGGAGGGCTTGGAAAACCGAGCATCGTCAGGATAAGGGGAATAGGCCTCTCGCCAGAAGAGGTAAGATGAGGGAAGGGTTCGATGTGTAGAGTTCTAAGAGGAGACCTGCAAGGAATATGAACGGCCCCATCCTCGGAAGGTTTACGAGCACCTTAACACTCTTCACTCCAAGCCTCTTCAACCTTTCCACGTCCCCCTTCTCTACCACCATCTTTGGAAAGCCTTCCACAGGCTCTGCGAGTACGTCTTCCTCCTCGAGCTCGTCTATCCCCTTTTCCCTGACGAAGTAACCTCTGTCAACGAGGCCCATGAGGAGGATCCCGTAGAGAAGGGCAATTACGGGCGGGAGGAAAGGGACGGGTATGACGCGCAGGAACTTCCCCTGGAGTATGGAGAAGAACACCCCGTAGAAGGCAGTGGATAGGGCGAGGGAGAGGAAGAAGAGGAGGAAGGGTGCGAGGGGAAGTGTGTTATGTATAAAAGGTGTAACGGCGAGCACGAGGAGGATATCACCTCCACCCACAACCCCGAACCTGTAGAGGACGTATCCCGTCAGACCAAAGAGGAGCATGAGGAGGAGCGAGACGGGCGACTTCAGCACGGACCACACCGCACCGACTGTTATAATCGGTACGGTGATCCAGTCAGGGATGTCGCCCGTGAATACATCCCACACGCCCCCCACGAGGGGGATTGTCAACCACCACACTCCTCCCCACCTCTCACCTCCACCACATCGAGGAGCTCGACGAAGCAGGGCTTCCCGAGAACCTCGCTCACCGACGGCCTTGTTCTCCCGCCATCCCCTGACACGAACTCGCGTATGTAGAGGCCGTGCTCGGCCTCTATGACGAGATCGAACGTGTGGGTCCCCGTGACCCTCCAGGAAAGTCTCTTCACCCTTCTCCTCCTCACCCTGTCGCTCCTCCTGTGCGCTATCCTCTCCGGCGTCCTCTGGGATATGATGACGCCCTCGAGCTCCTTCAACTCTTCCAGTTCCTCCTCCGTGATCCCTCCCCTGCACCTCACGTGTGCCACATACACCTTCTCGAACTTCGCTTCCTTCAGCTCCCTCGCCTCCCGTTTAGAGGAGGGCCTCAAACACAGAACCTCCACCTTTCCCCCTCCGTGGTTGTTTATCTCCCTTACAGCCTCCTCGAGGTCTATGTACCTCTTCCTTGGCTCAATGACCTCTATGACGAACGGCCTACCATTCCCCAGCATCCTCGCGTCAATGTCCTCCCTGCCCGCGGCGTGGAGCCTCGTCCCCTTTCCCATGGTGAGCCCGAGGAGGACATCTGCGATGTAGTACTCAACGGTCTCCCTCCACTGTCTTCCCGTGTAGTCGCACCTCTCACAGCCACTCCCCTTGCAGTACCTGCAGGGCCACTTTGACTGCGGCATGGGCGCGTGCTTTCTGTACCGCCCGTAGAGGTAGAGGGGCTTCGGATGATACTCGAACCTCTCGGTCTCCGTCACGAAGACTATCTCCATATCGGGGTTCACCGGATCGTGGAGCTTACCATATCTCTCCGCTATCCTCTTCCCGAGCTCCCTGTTTATGTTCTTCTTGAGCGTCTCCACACCCTCGACGACTCCCAGCCTCTCCCACAGGAGCTCTTCCATCTTTACGAGCTCCTTATCGAGCCTTGTGCCGAGGACGAACGTCCTGAACTCGTAGAGGTTCGGGTCAAATCTCTCCACAATCTCGTCAAGCCTCTGGAATATTCCCCTGCAGAACGCACACCCCTCCGTCTCTCTAAGACCTAAAATTTCCCTCACCTTCCTCCCCCTCTCCCTGTTATTCTCTCCCTCCACCTCCGGGAACATCCTCCCTATACACTCGTCGCATATGGGGTACTCCTTCGCGAGTCTCTGCAGGGCCATCATTCGATCCTCCATACTCCCACGTCCAGGAGGTAGTTCACTATGGCCACCGTCTGGGATGCCGTATAGACCTTCCCCCCGAGGGAGACCCTCTCGCCCGGCGGCTCCACGGGGAAACCCTCGGGTCCCCCTACGTAGAAGTATGACGTCCTCGGCATTCTCCTCTCACCACCCTCGTCGAGCACCGTCCCTTCCGGGAGCTCGTATCCCTCCATAACCTCCGTTCCAGGAAGCTGTCTCTCCCTCTCCCTGAACCTCCTCATCACCTCCCTAAGGAACCCACCGATGCTCCTCTCGTCCGGGTGGAGACCCCTCACGAAGTCGCCACGGATAGATATGGTGATCGGAGCGAGTGGGCCGTTGAAGAGCGTCACCTTCACGATCACATCCCTCCGTATGGTGTGCGAGAGGAAGAGGGCGTTATGTATAAACCTTGCCACCTCGTCCATTCTCCCCTTCGTCATCTCGTTCAACCTGAACTCCCCTGCGTATCCTCCCGTGAGGAGGTGGAATACCCTCACATTCCCATCCTCCGTAGAAGCTTCTGGAGGTTCTTCCCCTTCTTCAGCTTTTCGAACATCTTCTTTGCCCTCCAGAAGTCCCTCATAAAGGCCCTCACATCCTCTAT
>JALTNN010000028.1 GCA_027000685.1 Microcaldota archaeon | reverse complement strand
GTTATTGACTATGTGTCTTATCTGAAGGAAACATATCTCATTTACACGATGGACCGGTGCGCCCGCTCGCTTAACGAGCGCGTAAAATCGCCGAAAAAGATATACATAGCAGACAACGGAATCCGCAACATAATCACGGGAACAAGAGACAGAGGAGCGATGTTTGAAAATCTCGTGTTCTCTTTCCTGAAAAAGAAAAATCCCTGCTATTACTATGCAAACGAAAGCGAAATAGATTTTGTGGTCGGGAAAATCGCAATTGAGTGCAAATATACAGGAAAAGGGAAAATATCCAAAAAGGATATAATCAAAAACAAGCCTTTCAAAGACATACTGGTAATTTCGGGTTATGAAGACATCAAAAACATGAAACTGCTATTGCCGTAATATGCGCGGAGAAAACCAGACCCGCTTTTTTAATCTTTCCATCCCAATATTATCGGTATGGACGATGAAACCATTGAGAAATACAGAAAGGCAGGAGCGGTCGGAGCTGAAATAAAAAGGGAAGTTTTTGAGATGATAAAACCCGGAATGAGAATACTCGACCTTGCCGAAAAGATAGAGGAGATGATTGTAAAGAAGGGTTGCGGCATAGCATTCCCGGTAAATATAGGAATAAACGAAATAACGGCGCATTATACGCCCTCTCATGATGATGACAGGGTTATAGAAAGGGGAGACCTTGTAAAAATTGACACGGGGCTCCATATAGACGGTTTTGTTGCGGATATTGCATACACATACTGCGACAAGCCCCATGAATATGTAAAGGCGGCAGAAGAGGCGCTGAAGGCGGCGATAGACGCAATAAAGCCGGGAGTCAGCGTAGGTGAAATTGGCGAAGCTATATATGAATCCGTGCAGGCAAACGGGCTTGGCGTTATAAAAAATCTTACAGGCCATGGCCTTGATGAATATGTGGTGCATGGTCCCCCCAACATTCCAAACATAAAAAATGAGAACAAGACCGTTATAGAAGAGGGAACGGCAATAGCAATAGAGCCGTTTATAACAGAAACAGACGGAGTTGTGAAGGATTCCCAGCCGACGGAGATATACAGCTTCCTTCAGCCGAAAGCCGTTAGGATGAAAGAGGCAAGGCAGATTCTTGAGATTTCTGCCACGGAATTTAAGGGACTTCCTTTTGCAAAGAGATGGTTTGCAGGCATTTTTTCGCCGGTAAAACTTTCGATGGCATTCCGCCAGCTTGTGCAGGCAGATGCCCTTCACCCATATCCCGTGCTGAGAGAATCGCAGGGAAGGGCGGTTGCGCAGGCGGAGCATACTGTCATAGTTCTCGAAGATCCCATCGTTACAACCCGTTGAATTAATCACATTTTTAAACTTTGGGATGGAATATATGTTAACCATGGCTGCGCCCAATTTATGCAGCGTGTCCCGGTAGCTCAGCGGTAGAGCGCCCGGCTGTTAACCGGGAGGTCGGAGGTTCGAGTCCTCCCCGGGGCGCTACCCCGACCGGGGCTCCCTCCACAAAATTTTATCATCTTCGCGCGACGGAATTCTATTAAATTGGGCTACCATATTTCGTGGTGAATGTGGGTAAACTATGACGGCGTACTCACCCCCTTCATGGACGAAGCCCTCAGGTCTTCTATAGCTATAACAGGCCTGCCTCCGAGAGAGCTTGACCGTATTATCGAAATGGTGCGGAACGTGTTGAAAGAAAGGGGCGGTGTGGTAAGTAGAAACGAGCTTATAAGAATAGTTACAGACCTGCTGACCCCTTATGGCGTAGAGGAAAGGTATATTACCTGGGAAGCCTACAGGGAGCTCCGGAGAACGGGCAAGTACGATAAACCCATCATAGTACTGCTTTCAGGTGCCTCGGCCACAGGAAAAAGCGTTATTGCCGCAGATCTTATCGGAAGGTTTGCTATAACGAGGATTTACTCGACTGATAGTATCCGTCAGATTGTCAGGATAACCCACCCGAAGCCCACCGTCATGGTACACACCTGGGAGGCCAAGGATTACCTCACACCCGAAGATATCGAGCGGTTAAAGACCCGTTACGGTGAGCAATCCATCGATATCTATGGATACCTCGACCAGTCCCTCTGGATCATTGAGAAGGGGATAAAACCACTCCTCACAAGACTCAATGAGGAAGGGGCCAACGCCCTGCTTGAAGGTGTGCATCTCATCCCCGGTGTTGTTGAAGGAGAAAATATAGTGTTCGGGGTTCTAGAGGTTCCAAAGGAGACCCACAGGGCCTTTGCACTTATAAAGTCCAGGCGTTCAGAGCTCAAGGACATAGGGAAAACCGGTGAAGAGAGGGAGGAGGAGTTCAGAGGGATAAGGGCGGTACACGATTTTCTCGTTTCTGAAGCCCGGAGGATGGGGACACCAGTCATAACCTTCACAGACTACGAGAGCACGGTTCGCGGGTTTATTGATGTGATATATGAGAGGGTGAAGGAGATCGTGGGGCGGTACGGCGACTAACCCATTTAAATCCCGGGTTGTTAATGATAGGGATGACCCCCACCGACTTCATGCTTCTCGCCGGCCTCATAATCCTCATAGGCTTTCTCGCCGACGAGCTCTTCAGGAGGAAATACGTTCCTGACTCCGTCATCCTCATTGTGCTCGGCATGATCCTCGGACACTTCACAGGCATTCTCCCCCCTGAGGTCTTCCTTGAGTTTGCCGGCTTCATGGCCTCCATCGCAGTAGCCATAATCCTCTACGACACGGGCATAAACCTTGACCTCGTCTCGACGATGAAGGAGTCCGGCTACGCCCTCGCCCTCGGAACGGTCTCCTACTTCGCCTCCGCCCTTTTCATAGGCCTCATTGCCTACTTCGTGTATGGCTGGGACATCATACACTCCCTCATCCTCGGGACGATGCTCGGAGGAACATCCGCCGCTGTCGTGGCCACAATAGCTTCAAAGCTCCCCATCTCCGAGAGGACGAGGATAATCCTCAACATCGAGTCCACCGTCACCAACGCATACGCCCTCGTCTTCGTCCTCACCCTCATCAACTTCGCTCAGACGGGCGTCCTCGACCCTCTCGAAGCGGCCCGTCTCGTTGCCTCCTCCCTTTCAGTTGCGGTCATGGCCGGTCTAATAGCGGGCGTCCTCTGGCTCAAGGTCCTCACCACCGCCAGGAACAGGCCCTACATCCACGTCCTTACGCTTGGTATAATGTTTCTCCTCTACGCCCTCGTGGAGTACATAAAGGGGATAGGGGCCATAGCTTCCTTCATCTTCGGCCTCGTGCTCGGGAACGCGAGGACGATCCAGAGGATGTTCTTCCTTGAAGGGGATTACAGGCTGAGCACTATCTTCAAGAAGTTCAACGACGAGATGTCCTTCTTCATCCGCGTCTTCTTCTTCGTCTTCCTCGGCATAATCTTCGTGCCGCCCGAGGAGATGACCCTCTACACGGCTTCCGTACTCATCGTGGTCTTCGCCCTCATAGCCCGCTACATCGCGATACGGGTCGTTAAGCCGGACGATCCCGAGATCGTGATGGTCTCCTTCCCGAGGGGGCTCAGCGAGGCCGTCGTCGCCTCCCTCCTTGTCTCCATGAACTTTCCACAGTCACAGGTGTACCTCCAGACGGCATCCCTCGTCATCCTCCTCACTAATATAGCCACGGCCGTCCTCCTCTTCTACGTCATACGCTCCCTCTACGTTAGTCCTAAAAACGCAACCGGCCAAAGTTCTAAAGGATGAAACCGGGGGACATAGCTCGAAAGCTCACCTCACACGAGCGAACTGTTCTCCAGGTTCTGGAGAAGGACTATACCCCCCTTGATGAGATCGTGGACAGGACAGGCATGGACCCCACCGCGGTCATGAGGGCCCTCCAATACCTCCAGAACAAGGGGCTCGTGGAGGTGAAGAAGGAGACACGCACCTTCTGGGACTGGACGGAGACGGGAAGGTACTACTCCGAGAACCCCCTTCCCGAGAGAAAACTCCTCGAGCTATTAAAGGAGAGAGGAGAAATACCGCTGAGAGAGGCAGACACCCTTCTCGGCGATGAGCTCGGCCCGGCGCTCGGCATACTGAAAAAGGAGGGGGCCGTGAAGCTGGAGAAGGGGAGGATAGTCCTAGTGAACTACATCGAGCATTTCCCGTGGGAGGAGAGCATAAAAAGCCTTGAGGGAGAGGGCCTCGAACTACTAAGAAAGAGGGGACTCGTCACGAGGAGGAGAAGGACGTACATCTGGGCCCGGATCACCCCCCTCGGGGAGAGGGTGCGGGGAGAGAAGGTCGATGTCATCGAAAGGCTAACCCCCGAGATGTTGAGGGAGGGGAGCTGGAAGGGAAAGGAGATAAGGGCCTACGACGTGGAGTCCCCCGTCCCGAGGAGGTACTTCGGCTCGAAACACCCCTACCTCGAGTTCCTCAGGAAGATAAAGGACGTGCTCGTCTCCATGGGCTTCGTGGAAATGGAGTACTCGCCCCCCGTTATAACCCACTTCTGGAACCTCGAGGTACTCTTCGTGCCGCAGGACCATCCATCGGCCGACCTCGGCGCAGCCGATACCTTCCTCGTGGAGACGCCGACCAGGTACGGC
Organism: Microcaldota archaeon; assembly: GCA_027000685.1. Lineage (GTDB taxonomy): Archaea > Iainarchaeota > Iainarchaeia > JAADDC01 > JAADDC01 > WANZ01. Next base: position 1,905 of record JALTNN010000028.1, on the reverse strand, counting down.
GAGATCGAGGAGGGCGAGCTCTACAGGAGGGTGAAAGAGGTACACGAAAGGGTGTGGGGGTATAGGTGGAGTGATGACGTGGCAAAGAGGCTCGTCCTACGCTCCCACGCCACCGCCCTTTCCGCCCTTACTATGAGAAACCCTGCAATACCTGGAAAGTACTTCACCATCTCAAGGGTCTACCGTCCCGAACAGATCGACGCCAAGCACCTACCAGAGTTCAACCAGCTCGACGGGATCGTCCTGGATGAAGACCTGAACTTCAGACACCTCCTTGGTTTGCTGAAAGAGTTCGCCGAGGTCTTCGTGGGAACGGACAAGGTCAAGTTCAAGGCGGGCTATTTCCCCTTCACAGAACCTTCCGTAGAGATGTTCGTGAAGCATCCCACCCTCGGCTGGATAGAGATAGGGGGTGCCGGTGTCTTCAGGGACGAGCTCCTCGAACCGTTTGGGATAGACGTCCCTGTAATAGCGTGGGGGCTGGGCCTCGAACGGTTCTTCATGGTGAGGTACGGCATAGACGATATAAGGGACCTCTTCACGGAGGATCTCGCAAAGCTGAGAAGTATACCGAAGGTTTGGAGGTTATAACATGCCGACGATAACCGTGAGGCGGGACGACCTCTACGCCCTCGTGGGAAAGGAGCTTGAGAGGGGAGAGCTCGAAGACATACTCTTTATGCTGAAGTCGGAACTGGAAGAGTGGGGCGAGGAGCTCGTCGTATCAATTGACGACGCCGAGAGACCCGATCTCTGGAGTGCAGAGGGGCTCGCGAGGGCCATCAGGCTCTACCTCGGCGTCCAGCGTGGCGCCCCCACCTACACAGTACATCCCTCCGCCTACGAGGTGATAAACGAGAGGCCCTCCGTGAGACCCTACATCGTGGCAGCCGTGGTGAAGGGCGTTCATCTCGGAGAGGCCGGGCTCGAGCAACTGATTCAGCTGCAGGAGAAGATCATGCTCTCGTACGGCAGGAGGAGGAAGAGGATCGCCATAGGCACGTCGAGGGCAGACCTCGTGGAGTTCCCCATAACCTACACGGAGGTTGACCCCGACTCCTACTCGTTCGTGCCCCTCTACGAGGAAGAGGAGATGACCCTGAGGGAAGTTCTCGAGAGGACGGAGAAGGGGAGGGAGTACGCCTTCCTCCTCGAGGGTGCGGAGAAGTTCCCCGTCCTCCTCGACGCGAACGAGAGGGTCGTCACCTTCCCGCCCATTATAAACTCCAACGACCTTGGAAGGATAACACCGGACACCACGGACATCTTTGTGGATGTGACAGGGACAGATCCGAGGGCCATTGAGATCGCCCTGAACGTCGTTGTGACCGCCCTCGCGGAGAGGGGAGGGGAGATCTACTCCGTCACGATCGACGGAAAAAACTATCCAGATCTAACACACAGAACCATAACGGTTGACCCAGAGTACCTGAGGAGGCTGGGCGGCTACTCCGGAGACCTCGTAGATCCCCTCGAGAGAGCGGGCTACACCGTGAAGAGCGAGAAGCCCCTCACGCTCCTCTACCCTGCCTACAGGGGCGACATACGCCATCCAAGGGACGTTCTTGAAGACCTCCTTGCCTCCGTGAACTACAACTCCCTCGAACCCGTCATTCCACCCATATACACACGTGGCTCCCTCAGGGAGGAAACCCTCCTCACCGATGCCCTTCGCGACCTCCTCGTGGGGACGGGCGCGGAGGAGGTCCAGACCTTCACCCTCACGGACCCCTCCCTCTTCCGGACGCTGGGTCTGGAAACGTCCCTCACCCTTACAACCCCCGTGACCTCCACACACTCCGCCTTCCGTTCCTCCCTCCTCCCCCACCTCCTCCGGGTGCTCTCAAAGAACGTGGGCCTCCCCTATCCACAGAGGATCTTCGAGATTGGCGAGGTCTGGGAGGA
>JALTNN010000027.1 GCA_027000685.1 Microcaldota archaeon | reverse complement strand
CTTCTTGGAGGAGCGGTACATAGGTAAGGACGTCAAAGACGGCTTCCACGTACACATTGGGATCCCCGGGTATTATGAGGGCGTCCCCCACCTCTTTGACACCTGTGACCGCCACGAGCACGCCCATATCCTCGTCAACCCGCCCCTCTAACTCTTCCTTAAGCTGTGATAGAACGGCTCCCTTCAGGTCTCCCTTGAGCTTCGAGGGGGGAATGGCCACAGAGTCCCTCACGGTGTAGAGGTAGAACATTTCACTCCTCCTCCTCGAACCTCCGGATGGCCTCAGCAATTATCTTCTTCGCCTCCTCTGCTCCCTTAAACTCCCTTACCTTCACCCACTTTCCCGGCTCGAGCTCCTTGTAGTGCTCGAAGAAGTGCTTGATCTTGTTCAGCGTGGCCTCCGCACAGTCTGTGATCTCCTTGACGTCCTCCCAAGTTGGGTCGAGCTTCGAGACGGGAACCGCGAGCACCTTTTCATCCATCCCCTCCTCATCCTCCATCACAAGCACTCCTATGGGCCTCGCCCTTATCACAGAGCCTGGGACGACGGGCTCCCTTGACAACACGAGCACGTCAACCGGATCGCCGTCCTCCGCGAGCGTCCTGGGAACAAAGCCGTAGTTAGCAGGATAATACATGGCTGTGTAGAGGAACCTGTCCACGAATATAACGCCTGTATCGTGATCTACCTCGTACTTCACCCCACTCCCCTGGGGGATCTCAACGACGACGTAGATGTCCTCGGGCGGATTCTTGCCGGCCGGCAGGTCCTTCCACAGGTTCATGAACACCACCCTAATAGGTTGAACCGGACAAATACTTTAAATCTGTGTCCGCTTTTAGAAGAGCTCGAGGTGGTTCCTTTCCCTCAGGGAAATCACGTAGCCCCCCACTTCCCACACCCGTTTCTTCAGCTGTTTGTCATTGGTGGCCACCACGTAGCCCTCCCTCGCTAGTTCCACGAGCACAGAGTCTGTGGGAAGCGACTCGTCAACCCTCAGCACCTCCACCCTCTCGAGGAGCTTCCTTGCCACCCTCACGCCCAGCCTCTCGTGGAGGCCTCCCCTTCTCTCGATCTCCTCGAGCTCCCGGATGACCTGCGGGATCGTATAGACCTTGGTTCCTGGGAGAAGCCTCTGAATCTCCTCAAGGACGTCCACGCCGAACTGGTAGGGCACAAGGAGCATGTTCGTGTCGAGGACAACCCCCCTCACACCACCACTCCGTAGCCCGTGAGCCTCCACCTGTTGCCCACCCTTCTGCTTATGGCTATCCTCATACCTTCCTCCACCGCCACGGGCTTCTTCGTCTTCAACTCTAAATAGTCCTTCTTGTAACCCGTCACAATCACGGCGGCGGGCATCGTCCCTATAGCAGCTGCCATGAGCTCTCCCTGCACGAAGGGAGGTTCTTCTATCCTCTGCACCTTTCTCTCGATCGGATGGTACTCCACGGAGAACTCGGTCACGGGATCGGGTAGCGTCCCAGGCTTACCGACGAGCTGTCCCTTTAACTTATCTCCCTTTCCGAAGTAGGGATCAATCTCCGTACCGATGGCGATGAGACCGCCCGGACCTGCCTCCTCAAGCTGAGAATCCTCGGATGCAAGGGAGACGACCTCCGTCACGATCTTTTCCCCCTCTATCCCGGGGCTGAGCTCGATCTCCTCTCCGACCTTCACCCTTCCCTGTTCTATGGAACCCCCTATCACTGCCCCCTTCAGCTCCTCCGGTTCCGTCCCCGGCCTATTCACGTCGAAGGACCTCGCTACCCACATCTTGAACGGCCTGTCCACGTCCCTCTCTGGGGTGGGAATCCTCTCTTCTATGGCCCACACGAGGGCGTCTATGTTCACCCTGTGGTGTGCGGAGGTGGGGATGACCGGGACGTCCTCGTACCCGTACTTCGAGAGAAAGTCTACTATCTGCTCGTAGTTCTTCTTCGCCTCTTCCTTCGAGACGAGGTCTATCTTGTTCTGCACGACCACGAGGTTCTTCACACCGTTTATCTGCACCGCAAGGAGGTGCTCCTCCGTCTGGGGCTGGGGACACTCCTCGTTCGCCGCTACAACGAGGACGGCCCCGTCCAATATTGCTGCACCGGAGAGCATAACTGTTAGGAGGGTTTCGTGGCCCGGAGCATCGACGAAGGAGACCCTCCTGAGGATCTCGAGGCCCGGCTCCCAACGGGGCGAGTACGCCTCCGGAGGTTCCTTACTCGGATCTTTCGCGAAGATCGTGTCGGCATAGCCGAGGCGGATGGATATCCCCCTCTTGAGTTCCTCCGAGTGAGTGTCCGTCCACTTCCCCGTGAGGGCATACGTCAGAGTGGTCTTACCGTGATCGACGTGGCCTATCATCCCTATGTTTACCTCAGCCTGCTTCGGCTTCTCCTTCACCACCGCCCATCAACTCCTCTACGGGCGTCTCACCCTCCTCGACTATCACGAGGTTGAGCTGCTCGATGTCCTCGGCCACGACGTTCCCCCTCACGGTCTTCCTCACCCTCTCACCTTTCTTCAGTCCCCTAACACCGGGTCCTCCTGATAGAAGCACCCTCTTCCTGCCCGTCCCGTGGACGTCCGGCCTCATGGGGAAGCCATCCTTGTCCGTCCCGCCCGTTATCTTTGCCTTGTAACCTTTCAGGCCGAGAGGGGAAAGGTCTACGACGTCCCCTATCTTCAGGCCGTAAAACATCCTCGCTTCTTCCTCCGAGATCTCCTTCTGAAAGGCCCTGCCGGTCCTCGGCACGGAGATCACGAGCTTCATGGTCATCCCTCCTTCTAACCCTTTGGAATTGAAATGGTTTTAATTGGGTTTCCGGTTGAACGTGGAGACGACGCAAGATTTTTAAACTACTCCTTCCGTCTCCTCTGGATCTCCGCTATCTCCTTCAGCAGTTCCACGTAGGAGGAGGGGAGGAGGTAGCTCCTCCTAAGTATCTCCTTCGCATGTTCCCTCGGAACGTCCGTGTAGAGGACGTCTCCCTCGTCTATGTGTCTGCCCACGAGGGGCCCGTCTATAGCCACGGCCACCTCCATACCCTCCGTAGCCTCTTCAAGGGGTCTCCCTTCGCTCTGAATACCCCTTATGGTCCCTATTACCTTTCCATCTTCCCTCATGAGGGGATACTTGGGCCTTATTATTCCCTGGAGCACCTTCACACCCACTATCGCCGGGTCAGACCTCCTGAAGACGTAACCCGGCAGGATTGTTACCTTTCCAGGGAGCACGAGCTTCTCGAAGATCTCCCTCTTCTCCCGTTCCCTCTCCTCCTCGAGGAACTTCTCGTACTTCTCCAGAAGCCTATATATGACGGTGTCCGTTATGATTGGAACGCCCCTTGAAAGGGCCTCTGTCTCCGCGTTCTTTTCCACGTCCACGTTGAACCCGAGGACGACACCCCTGTACCTGTCAAACTGCCGTACGGTGTACGCCTCTATCACGTCCTTCCTCGATACGTTTCCTATCTGAGCCTTCCTCACGGGAATATCCCTCTTCCTCAGCATCTCCACGAGAGCCTCGAGGGTTCCAAGCGTGTCCGCCTTGACGATGACACCTATATCCTCCCCCTCGAACGATATCTCACCTAACTCCCTCTCGAGCTCCCTCCTCAGTTCCTCTTCGTCCCCGCTGACCACCGCCACGGGAGATCCTGGCACGGCTTCCTCTATTCCGGGGGCCGCGAGCTTTATACCGGCTGCTGCGACCACCTCCTCCACGGACCTGAACTTCTCCCTCGGGCTTCTTATCTCATCAAGGGGCTTCGGTCTCAGTATGGCCCTTATCCTCGACTTCTTCACACCGTCGGGTGTTATGTATAATATTTCGTCACCCCTCCTCATCCTCCCCTGGTAGAGGATCACAGTCGCCGTCTTTCCAAGGCCCACATCCTCCTTTATCTCGAGTACTACACCCCTTCCTGGTTTCTTCACGTCTACATCGAGCCTGTCTTCGAGGTATTTCTGGGCAAGCCCAGCGAGGTAGAGGAGGAGCTCCGGGATCCCCTCACCCGTCTTCCCCGACACTGGAATGATGAGGACTTCCTTTGTGAAGTCCCTCACCCTGTCAAACCTCTCGGAGGCAAATCCGAGGCCTCCGAGTTCCCCCACGATCTCGTAGATTTTTGTATCGAGATAGTTCAGCACCTCTTCGTCCTGGTCTTTGAGGGCAAGTGAGATGGGCCGGTCCTCCTCGCTCCTCCAGCCCGGTATGAGGTCTACTTTATTTGCTGCCACGACAAACGGCACCCTGAACGTCTTGAGGATCTCCACAGCCTCGTATGTCTGGGGCTGGAACCCCTGCATCACATCCACCACGAGCACGGCGAGATCGGCTATGCTCCCTCCTCTCTTCCTGAGGTTCGTAAACGCCTCGTGTCCCGGTGTGTCTATGAAGAGGAGGCCGGGTATCCTGAACTTCACGGGGAGGGTGGATAGGATGGGTCTCGCTATCTCCTTTATCGCGTCTATGGGCACCTCCGATGCCCCGATGTGCTGGGTAATCCCTCCTGCCTCCTTCGTGTGCACGCTCGTCTTCCTTATTCTGTCAAGTATCGTCGTCTTTCCGTGGTCGACATGTCCCAGAACCGTGACTATGGGCTGTCTCAGCACGGAAAAAGAAGGGAGGGAGAAAGCTTATAAGGGGTTAAAAGTCAGAACTTCTCGGCCACCTCGACCTGTGGCGGTAGGATCTCCTCCAGAAAACTTGCACAGTTCCCCATATTTATCACGTCCTTTCCCCTCTTCCTCAACCCCACCTCCCATCCCTTACCTCCCGCTACTACGTTCACCTCACCGTTCCGCCTGTAATAATAGACTTCCCCGTATCTCCTGGCCACGTGTTCCTGAACCACCCACTCAAGTCTCACAGAGAGGGGAGGATCCCCTAAGAGGTTTGCCATACCAGGATCTCTTAGGATGATCTTCTTCATCTTTCTCCTGTGATGTCTTCCCACAGGCGGGACTATTCTCACTATGTAGAGCTCTTGGAGCATATGGACGTATTCTCTCACCACTGAGTGGCTCGTATCTACCTCCTTTGCCACGGTGTTATAGGATACGGGGGATGGGGCTTTCTCCACGAGGACTTCTAAAATTTCAAGAGCGAGGGAAGGATCTCTCTTAGCGAGGGCGACCTCCCGCTTGATCCCCTCGATCAGGTCCCCGTAAACGGAGAAGTCCTCCTTCACAGCTCGTGGATATCCCCCGTATTCCAGGAACCACTCGCAATCGGCTCCCCTGACCCTCTTCACCTCCGGGTATGACAGGGGGAGCACCTCCACATTTATCCCTCTTCCCCTCCTACCAGGGAAGACGTCAGTATCCCTCCTCAAACGAAGAGAGGATGAGCCCGTTGCTATTATTACGACCTTCCGCGTCAGGTCGCTGTCTATTGCAGACTTCAAGGGCTTCCACCAACCGGGCAGAGAGGTGACCTCGTCCAGGATGAGTATCCGTGTGGACGCTCTCCTCTCCTCCAGGAAGTCCAGGAGGAAACCCCCGAAGTGCTCGAGGCTGGGAAAGATCTCTACGTTTACATAGGTAATCTGTACCGGGTCCCAGCCTCTGTCTATGGCCTCTTTAATCAGTAGCTTGAGCCCCGTGGTCTTTCCCACCTGTCTGGGACCTGTTACAAATGTGAGGGAGAACGGCTCTAGGGGTATCTCCCTAATCCAGGTAGGGATCCACCTATAACTACCTTCTAGCCACATCCTCAATTGGCGATCCTTCCTCCACCATTCCTCCTCGTCCCACCATGGGTTCAGGAAGCGAAGACTCCTCACAGGAGTAAATAATGCCTTGGTTACTTTTAAAGTTGACGTTGGTAACATCAATATGTTTGACCTTTTTGTCGTCACCTCAGTCAATCTCATAACGGTTCGAACATTATGTGCTCGTCGGCCCTCTTGTAGTCGAAGAGCTCCTCCTCCTTGAAGAACAGCTTTATCTCCCTCTCGGCATTCTCCGCGTCGCTGGCGTGGATGACGTTCCTTATGGACCTCAGCTCTATGTTGGCGAACGGGTAGCTGTCTATGGAGTAGTCGCCCCTTATTGTCCCGGGTGCCGCCTCCTCGGGGGACGTGTCCCCTACGAGCTTCCTCACGATGTATATTGCCCTTGGGCCTTCAAGCACCATGGCCACGATGGGACCGCTCGTCACGTACGTCCTCAGGTCGTCTATGAGCTTTGACGCAGCCTCGTCAAGGTCCTCGGGAGGTGTGAGCCCGTACATCTCATAGCTCTCCTTTATCTTCCTCTTTATCTTCTCCCTGAACTTTGGCGTGTCCCTGTAGTGCTCCTCAGCGAACTCCTTCGGCAGCCACATCATCTTCATACCCACGATCTTAAGCCCTGCCCTCTCAAACCTCTGTATGATCTCGCCCACGAGCCCCCTCTTCACGCCATCCGGCTTTATGAAGACGAGTGTCCTCTGGATGATCTCCTTCCTCATCCTCTCGCCCTCGCCCGCTTCAGCTTCCTGGGATTCCTACCGAGCTGGTGGTTCCGGAAGCACTTGTGGGAGCAGAACCAGAGGACGGTCCCATCGTTCTTCACGAACATGAGCCCTGTACCCTTCTCGATTTCCGCCCCGCAGAAGGACCATCTCATCGACTTTACCTCGCCTTGATTTCCTTGGCCTCGTGCTTCGTTGACAGGAGTATCAC
>JALTNN010000026.1 GCA_027000685.1 Microcaldota archaeon | reverse complement strand
TAGGGCTCGTCCCCGGGACGTGGGACGAGGAGGTCCTGAGGGCCTGTGCGGCTGTCGGCTTCGCGAGGGGAGGGGACGCAAGGATAGCCATAGCGTGCCTGTTCAACGCTGCCAAGCTCGCCGAGGCGGAAGAGGCAGAGCGGATAGAGGTTCGTCACGTAAAGGAAGCGAGGAAGGGGCTGAGCCCCCAGCTCGACCTAGAACCGAAACTCGCGTGGATCGTGGAGATACTGAAGGAAAAAGGCCCTCTCACGTCCTCTGAATTGTACGCCGAGTACTCGAAGAGGAACCCCGTCACCGTGAGGGCCTTCAGGAACTACCTCAAGGAGCTGGAGAGGATGGGGATCGTCGAGGTCGAGAGGGTGAGAAAGAGGGGGAACGTGAGGCTCGTGAGGCTCCGCCAAGGTATATAAACACCTTCCACCTTCTACCCCCATGGACAACAGGGAGGTGGCCCTCGAACTACTCAAGCTCTACCTCGAACACCACAGGGAGAGGATGGAGCTCGAGCAACTCGTCGAGGCTTACCTTGCCATCCTCGCTGTCCTCGAGGGAGGGATTCAAGAACAACCGAAGGAAGAGGGGAAGAAGGACGAGGACTCCCTTTTCGACTTCAGGGAGCCCATCTCCCTCTCCGATAAGGAGGGCTAAATTTCCTCTATGGGATAGACGATGATGCCCCTCTCCCTCGTTATCTCCATGGGGTGGATATGAGGGGAGTGCTGAGTCCCCCTCATCTTCCTTATGTGGAGGGTCCTCGTGGCGGGGCCCCCGCCGCCGAGGTAGGAGAGGACTATGACACCGTCTGCCACGAACTCCTCTACGCCGAACTTCGAGAACTTCTTTGACCCCTCCGGTATCTCGGAGGTTATAACCGCGGTTAGACCGCTCTTCATCAGAACGTAGCTCATCTTGAGAATGGCCTTCCTTATGTCCGACTCCGTCTCGTATCTGAATCCCAGGGCAGGGAGTGAGTCCACGGCCACCCTCTTTGCCCCCATCTCCTTTGCCGCCTTGATTATCTCGACGAGCAGGCGATCGAGATCGAACCCTGACTCCGGCATGTGATAGACCTCGTCGGAGGGGAGCCCCACCTTGGCTATGGAGGCGTCGATAATCCTTATCATGTCCTTCTCCTCCTCCTTCCTGAAGTCCCAGCCAAACTGGAGCATGTCCTCCCTTATGAGGTGAGGCCTCTCGTCGAGGGTGACGAATATGCCCGGCTCGTCGTACTCGACGGCCCCCTTGTAGATGAACTGGGCCGAGAATATTGTCTTCCCCGTTCCACAAGCACCGGAGACAAGAATCATCCTCCTCCTAGGGAAACCGCCCTCGAGGAGCTCGTCAAGCCCCTCTATACCCGTGGGAATCCTTTCCATGTTAACATAAACTCCTCCCCCTTATTATGCTTTACCGCACAATAACCATAGTGATGGCGAGGAGACCCCCTGCGAAGGAGGTTTATGTAGAAGAGATGACGGACAGCGGTGTGAGGTATGCAGTGGAAGGCGTTGTGGTGGACTTCGACCCGAGAACGGGGGAAGGGAAGCTGGACGACGGCACAGGAGTCCTCAAGATCATCCTCGAGAACTTCCTCTTCGCCGAGGACCTCTCCGTGGGGTCCTTCGTGAGGGTGATCGGGAGGGGATACCTCTCCGAGGAGGGGAGGGTGATGAGGGTGGAGATAGTGAACCCCCTCAACGTTCCCCCGGATGTTTACCGGAGGGTTAAGGAACTTGAAAGGAGGGTTGTGACATGAAGGCGGTGTTTGACGGTGCGGACGTCTTCAAGAAGAGCATAAAGGCCATAGGGAAGATCGTGGACGAGGGTGTGTTTGTTTTTGACGACGAGGGAATGAAGCTGAGGTCAACAGATCCCTCGAAGATAGCCATGGTGGACTTCCTCCTCCCGAAGCAGGCCTTCAGGGAGTACGAGGTGACGGAGACGGTGAAGGTGGGGCTCAACATCGACGACATCCTCAACGCGCTGAAGAGGGCGAAGAGCACGGAGGAAGTACACCTCTCCCTCAGCGAGGACGGGAGCAGGTTCATCGTGGAGCTCATAGGAAAGGCGAGGAGGAGGTTCGTCCTCCCGGTCCTCGACATAGCGGGCGCGGAGCTCCCCACTCCGAAGCTCACCTTCACGGCGAGTGCCAAGGTGATGGCCGAGGTGATCCAGAACGCCTTCAAGGACGCCGATGCCTTTGCCTCCCACGTGACGCTCGACATGACATCCGACGCCTTCACCATAAAGGCTTCTGGAACGAAGGGAGAGTACGTCCTTGAGCTGAAGAAGGATGTCCACGACGCGCTCCTCGACCTGACGGTAAGCGAGCCTGCAAGGGCCTCGTACCCCCTCGACTACCTCCAGGACATGGTGGGGGAGGTAAGCAAGACGGCGGCGGTGACCCTCTCGATAAAGACGGACGCACCGCTCAAGCTTGGCTACAGTATAGGAGACGCGAGCTTCGTTTACTACCTCGCTCCGAGGATAGAGTGATACCATGGAACTCCTCAGGGTGAGTCCGAGAAACCCAAGGGCATGGAAGGAGGCAGTGGACGCCCTCGAAACGTTCCTAAGCGAGGGCGTCTTCCACTTCACAGAGAGTGGAGTGTGGCTCCAAGCACTTGACCCCTCAAGGGTCGTCTTTATCTCGATGGAGGCCCCCACCTCGGTGTTCTCTACGTATGCCCTCCACCACCCGGAGGTGAGGGTCCCCCTCTCCATAACGGACTACCAGAAGGTTTTGTCGAGGCTTTCACCCGGCGACACCCTCACCATGAGCTTCTCCTCCACAAACCTTTACATCGTCATGGAGGGCTCCGGGGTGAAGAAGGAGTTCGTTCTCCCGGCCATAGACGTGAAGGAGTCGATAACTCCCATCAACATGCCGGACAGCGTTTCAAGGGTCACGATACCGGCATCCCACCTGAGGGACGCCCTGAGGAACGCGTCGATAGTGTCGAGCCACGTGGTGTTCCACGCGGAGAGGGAGACGTTCAGCATAGAGGCCCGGGAGGGAAGCAACGTGTCGAGGACCATATTCTCGTCCTCTCACGACGTTTCCATATCATCCGACGCACCTTCCACCGCCACCTACACGATCGCCTATCTACAGAACATCCTCAAGGGTGCGGAGGGAGAGGTTGCTCTCGAATTCGCCAACGACAGCACCCTGAAGGTGTTCTACACGATAGACGGCATAAGGATGACATACGTCCTCGCCCCCCTCTTCCTATAATCACTTCTCACCCCTATCACAGGGATGGAGGTGTTCTACGAGGTTCCCTTCCTGGCCGTCCTCGAGAAGAGGAAGGATCTACTACCCGAAAATCCGTCAAACCCGCCGGAGAGCGTCCTGAAGGCGGCATCCACGCACCTGAGATCCATCCTCTATGGGAAATCGAGGCCCAAACCCGTCCACCCGTCCGTCTTCTTCACGGAGGCAAACCTCGTGGCCTTTTCACCTTCCTCATTCCTCTGGGAGAGGTTCGCGAGGCACTACGCCCTCCTCGCCGTCCCTGCCTTCGAGAGGAGGGAAGAAATCCTCCTCCGCCACTATCCCCCGTCCGAGGTCCTCTCCCTGAAGGAGTTTCTCTCCGTGCAGAGACCTTTCCCGGAGCTAAAGCTCTACCACCTCGAGGTGAGCGGCGGGAAGGTCTACCTCGGTAGGAGAGCGCCGCTCTTTCAGGCCTCCCTCCTCTACAGGGATATCCTCCGCTGGATCTCCGAGAGGGTGAGGAATATCGTCGTCTCGGGATCCCTCGATGACCTGAGGGAGACAGCCCAGAGAGTTCTGGCTCCTCCCAGCGGACGGAAGAGAGGCTATCCCCACATCCAGAGACTGCTGAACGTGACCGGGCTCCCGGACGGGAGGAAGAGGGTCCTCTTCTACTGGCTCATACCCTACTGGGTGACCGTGGAGGGGAAGACGCCCGAGGAGGTCCTCGAGCTTGCCAACGAGTGGATCTCGAGGCAGGGAGGTGCGAAGATATACTCCTCATGGATACTCTCCGAGGCGGAGAACGTTAGGAGCAAGGGGATAAAGCCGTGGAGCGTGAGGAAGGTCGAGCAGATAGACCCCGAGCTCGTAAAACTTCTCAGGGGGATGGGAGCATTATAGAGAAGCTCCTGAAGGACGCCGTTAGGGATTACTATAAGTCCCGCTGGGTGGAGGGGCCGCCCGAGATAGAGAAGAGGGAGTTTGGGGTGGGCGAGTACGGTAGGAAGATAGCGAGGAGGCATCTCTCCTTCGAGGACGAGAGGAAGCTCAACGAGTTCCTGAGGACCGAAGCACCCTTCTACATCTCCTACTCCGTGGGCTACTTCAAGTTCCCCTCGGCCACACCCATGGAGAACAAGGTGCTCCTCGGCTCGGACCTCGTGTTCGAGTTCGACGCCGACGAGGTGGGCCTTCTCTCGGAAAGAGATGTTTGGATGTGCGACTCGTGCGGGGAGGCGGGCTTTGGTTACAGGTTGAAGTGCCCAAAGTGCGGGTCGTCCGTGAGAATCGAGATATTCCCTGACCCGGAGAGGGAAGAGAAGCTCAAGGAGATGGTTGATGCCCTCGTGAAGGACTTCCTCCTCGGGGACTTCGGGTTCGGAAGGGAGGATGTCTCCGTGAACTTCTCGGGGAATCGTGGATACCATATCCACGTGAGGAGCGAGGCTGTTTACGAGCTTGACAAGTCTGCGAGGATAGAGCTCGTCGAGTACGTGACGGGCCAGGCCATAGAGCCGCAGTACATGTTCGGAGGCGTCGTCCCCTGCGGGAAGGACACCCCCTTCCTATGCGTGGAAGGACCCTCCCCCTCCTCGGCTGGGTGGCCCGGAAGGATGGCGAGGAGCGTCCTGAACGCCCTTGAGAGAGGGGACAGAGACCTTTTACTCAGGGCCGGGCTCAAGAGGAAGGACGTTGACGCCCTCCTTGCCAACAGGGAGAGGTACACCGGTCTCATAGGGAGGGGGAGGTGGCCCGCCCCCAAGATGTTTCCCCTCGAGGTGTGGGCGAACATCGCGAGGCTGACGGCCCCCCTTTCGGGACACGCCATCGACACACAGACATCCGCCGACATCCACCGCCTCATCCGGCTTCCGGACACGATCCACGGAACTACGGGCCTTGTGGCAAGGAGGGTGAAGGATTTGAGCTCGTTCAATCCCTACAGGGACGCCGTGGCTCTTCCCTCAAAGGAGGTGACCGTGAGGGTGAGGATAGCCCCGGAGTTCGAGTTAGGAAAGAGAACCTTCGGGCCCTTCAGGGATGAGATTCTTCAGCTACCCCTTTATGTTGCTTATTACCTAATTGGTAGGGGCGTGGCAGAATGGTCCCTGGATTCGACAGAATAAAGGACGTCCACCTTGCGGAGAAGAACAGCAGCACGCTCACGAGGATAGAGGCAGACTTCTACAAGCAACTGAGGAGCTTCATAGAGGAGGAGAGGGAGAAGATAAGGAAGAAAATGGACTCCACGGGCATATCCATGGACCCAACAGACCTCTACACCTACAGGAACCTCCTCACGCTCGCCAAGGAGATAGTAGCGATGAGGGCACAGAAGATCGTAAAGATGGCCATCGCGGACGCCTTCACGGGCACCGAGGCAGTCCTCGAGAACGCGGTGGACTGGGAGAGGGAACTCTACTGGGATGTGAGGAAGAGGGTCGAGCGCGTGATGTCATACGTGGTGGAGGAGGACAGGGGTACCTCTTTAAACCTTGTCCGCGTCAGGATACTAACGGACATACCCGTCTTCGTGGGGCCCGACCTCAAGGAGTACGGGCCCTTCAGGGCGGGTGAGGAGGTTCCCCTCCCGAGACAAGTCGCCGAGATACTCAGCAAGAAGGGACAGGCGGAGGTGATGAGATGAAGGTCACCATACCCACGCCCCGCTCGAGGTTCCTCAGGGTGAAGTGTCAGAAGTGCGGAGCTGTTCAGATCGTGTTCGACAGGGCTGCCACGGTGGTGAAGTGTCTGTCCTGCGGCGAGGTTCTCGCCGAACCGAGGGGAGGCAAGGCTAAGATACGCGGAGAGGTAGTGGAGGTGCTCACTTGAAGGCCCCGGAGCTCAACGACTACGTTGTGGTGAAGATAACACAGGTCATGCAGTACGGTGCCTACGCCGAGCTCGAGGAGTACCCGGGCTGGAGGGGCTTCATCCACATCTCGGAGGTAGCCCCCCACTGGGTGAAGAACATAAGGAGCCATGTGAAGGAGGGACAGACACGCGTCGCCAAGGTGATAAGGGTCTATCCGGACAAGAGGTCCGTTGACCTCTCTCTGAAGAGGGTCTCCGGTGCCATAGCGAAGAGGAAGATGGAGGCCCTGAGAAGAGCGAAGAGGGGGAAGTACCTCCTCGAAATAGCCTCAAAGATCGTCGGAGAATCCCCTGAAAAGATAGTCCCCGTTCTCGAGGAGGAGTTCGGCGACGTCTTCGGGGTGTTTGAGAACGCCGCCATATACGGTATGGAGGCCTTGAAGTACGTGAACGTACCAGAGAATTGGAAGAAGGCCATAGTGGAGGTGGCAGAGAAGTACATAGAGGTTCCGAAGAAGAAGGTGGCCGCGAGGCTTGAGATCGTCGTGCCCGGGCCCTACGGTGCAAAGACGATAAGGGAGGCCCTCCTCTCTGCGAAGAAGATTATAAAGGATCAGCCAAGGGCCGCGATAAGGGTGTACGTGGCGGGCGTTCCGAAGTACGCCGTCGAGGTGACTTCCTACGACTACAAGACCGCTGAGGCAATCCTGAAGAGTGTGTGCGAGGGGATAGTCGAGACCGTCAAGAAGGCTGGTGGAGAGGCGTCCTGGAAGAAGGTGAAGGT
>JALTNN010000025.1 GCA_027000685.1 Microcaldota archaeon | reverse complement strand
CACGCATCCGGATCGAGGACGGATCGGCGAGCTGCGCCTCGATCCGGATGCGTGAGTCCTCGCGCCCGAAGCACTCCTCGCTCGAGAGGTAGAAGCAGTAGTCGAAGTCGGGGTCCTCGCCGAACGGATAGAAGCTGCGCGTGGTGTCGAGCGGCAGGAAGATCCCCGTCCCGGTGTTGGCGATCGCCGCGTCGGGGCCCACCCCGTCCTGCAACACCATCGCCGAGACGATCACGGTGTGTGGAGGGAGGAGAGGGTTTTAAATTGATCGGAAAACCTGCTTTCCGGTGTTCCGGTTTAAGCGTTTCGGCGTGTAATAATTCTTCCATGCTGAAGGCCTACGTCCTCGTGAAGACGAGGGAGCCGGAGAGGGTGAAGGAGTACCTTGAGGGGTTCGAGGAGGTGGAGGAGATCCACATAGTGTATGGGGGATATGACCTCGTCGTGGAGGTGAGGGTGCCGGACGTGGAGAGGCTTGGAAGATTCGTCATGGGGGAGATACGGGCGAGGTTCCACGTGGATGACACGCAGACGCTCATCGTGGCCGATTAAAGGTAGTTCACGATGTCTTCTTCCTCGTTCTTCCTTTCCTCCCACTCCCTCGCCATCTCCTCGAGGGTCTTCTCGTACTTCGAGGGCGGACTCCTCCTCTCCCTCACCTTTATGAAGACGGGGAAGTAGGTGGCTGAACCCACCACGAGGGCCTCGCCAGGTGTGAGAGTGGTTATCATGGCAGCGGTCCTCGCGTCGAGGGCCTCTGAGGACTCCTTAACGTGGTCAAGGTCCCTCGGGTTCGTCATCCTCAGGATGATATGCGTGTTGCACTGGGAGAGGGCGGTGGTGGAAAGGCGTATGGGGCGTTGAGAGATTAGGCATAGGGAGAGGCCGAACTTCCTCCCCTCCCTCGCCACCGTCTCAATTATCCCCCTCGAAAGGGCTTCCGCTCTCCCCACGGTCTCGGGGGCAAACTGGTGGGCCTCCTCGATGATGACAAGGGTTGGTGGGATCCTCCCCTCCTTCCTCAGGTTGAACATCCTGCGGAGGTAGTAGGTGACGATCATCTGCTTGGTCTGGAGATTCGTGAGAGGTGCGAGGTTGAAAACCACGAGGTGGCCCGGCTTGAGGACGGCCTCGATGGAGGGGTCCTCCACCGTTGAAACGATTTTATGTGACTTCAGGGCAAAGAGGGAGGAGAGAAGGGCCCTCCTCGTGTTGTCATGCATGTCCGGATCCCTCTCGACCTCCCTTATGAGGTCGTCGAGGTCGTAACCCCCCTCCTCGGAGAGCCTGTCTATGATCTTCCCAAGGTCTCTCTGCTGTGCGTGTGAGAGGTTTGGGAGGAGCTCGAAGAGGCCGGAGGTTCCCATGTTGGGAAGGGAAAGCCTCACGTCATCCCCGCTTACCACGATTGTCCTGTCCCTGTAGGGGGATTCGTCGTCGCCGAAGCCCGTGTACTCCCCGTGAACGTCGAAGATGACGACCGCAAGCCTGCCGTCCTCGGGCTTCCTCTCGAGGAGCTCCTCCACGAGGACGGCCGTGAGGTAGGACTTACCGGCACCGCTCATGGCGAGGATGGCGAGGTGCTTCTGGAGG
>JALTNN010000024.1 GCA_027000685.1 Microcaldota archaeon | reverse complement strand
CTACATACCCCCACACCTCCCCTTCCGCGAGGAGGAGATAAGGGAACTTGCATCTAAGATAGCCCCCCTCCTCCAGGGTAAGAAGCCGGAGAACGTCTTCATATACGGGAAGACGGGGACGGGGAAGACGGCGGTGACGAAGAAGGTCCTGTCCGACCTAAACGACTATGCCAAGAAGAACGACATCCCCGCAAAGGGCCTATACGTTAACTGCCGGCTCCATGACAGCGAGCACAAGGTTCTAATGAAAATAGTGGGCCTCCTCGACCCCGCGAGAGAACTCTTGGGACACTCCACCTCCGCCGTTTACGACCACCTCATAGACATCGTCGATGCTAACGCATACAGGCTCGTGGTGGCCCTTGACGAAATAGACATGGTGAAGAGGGTGTCGGACCTCGTTTACAGGTTGAACAGGTCAAACGACGAGCTCGAAAATGGATCCATCTCTATAATAGGGATTTCCAACAACCCCGTCTTCAAGGAGAAGCTCGATGCAAGGACGAGGAGCACACTCTGTGAGGTGGAGATGGTGTTCCCGCCCTACAACGCAGAGCAGCTCAAGGTAATACTCGAGGAAAGGGCGAGGGAGGCCTTCGTAGAAGGGGCGGTGTCTCCTGAGGCGGTCTCGCTCGCTGCCGCCCTCGCCGCCAGGCACGCGGGGGACGCGAGGTACGCCCTCCAGCTCCTCCTGAACGCCGGTGACATCGCAGAGGGAGAGAGAGCGGAACGGGTCGAGAGGGAACACGTGGAGAGGGCGAGGGAACTCGTGGAGGAAGACATCGTGTACGAGATGATATCCACACTGCCGGAGCAGCACAGGGTTGTCCTTCTAACCCTTGCTACGATGTACGTGAATAAGAGGGGGATAACGGGATTCGGTGGGGACTCTGTGATAACTTCAGGGATCCTCTATAGCTTCTACAGGAAAACGGCCGAGGACTATGGTCTTTCGCCCGTCAGCGACCGCTGGTTCAGGAACTACCTGAACGAGCTGGAGACCTACGGGATAATCTCCCTTAAGGTCGCGGGGAAGGGATTCAGGGGTAACACGCGTGTCGTAGAACTGAACGTCGATCCAAGGAAGCTCCTCGAGGTGGTGAAGAGGAGCCTTTAAAAGTTTACTGAGACCAACAATAGTGGGGGTTTCATGAAGCTGCCCAAGAAGATAAAGCTCTACTGCAAGAACTGCGGACGCCACACAGAGCACACGCTCCGCGAGTTCAAGAGGCGGCAGACAAGGGGACTTGCCTGGGGGGAGAGGGTTAAGAGGAAGTACAAGTTGAAGGGCTACGGAGCAAACAAGATAAAGGCCCACAGGACGACAACCGTCTACAAGCAGAACAAGAAGCCCACGTTCCTTGCGAAGTGCTCCGTCTGTGGGCGCCAGACATACTTTGTCATCGACAAGAGAATGAAGAGAGTGGAGCTTGTTAGCGTTTGAGGACAATCTTCTTGTAGGGCACTATCGGGAATATGCCCACCTCCGCTACTCCTGGTATGTCCTTCAGCTTTTTCCTGAGCTCTTCCACGTCTTCAATAAGGGGGACGATGTCCACCACTGTGTTCTCGTGGGCGTTCTCCCTTCTCGCTACTATCTCCCCGAAGAGGGATATGATGGGCTCAATCTCCTCCCTCAGAAACGAGGTGTACTCCACGGACACTGTGTGGTACTTCCTCCTGAGGAAGACAACGGTCTTGTCCGCCCCCATCTCGTAGAGCCTCAGCAACATAGGAGAGTCACAGTTCCCCACCGTGAAATAGCCTTCCCTCGGCTCGAAGTCCAGCTCTACGTAGAAGTAGTCAGGGTATCCCTTCCTCGTCTCTACATCCAGTTTGAAGACGAGATCGACCTGTTTTGGTGTTAGGGGGGCGAGGAAGACCTTCTTTCCCTCCGCCTGAGCATAGGCAACGGCCTTCACCAGTCCCTCCTCTATGTCCTTCCCCAGTACTGCTATGAGGCCGTTCTCCGGCAAGAGTCCCCTGTAGTTCAGGCCTTTCACCTTTCCACCACCGGGATCTCTTTCTCCACGATCCCCGTTATGGCATCCACAATGATCTTGTACTTCTTCCCCCTCCTAAGGACGAGCCCGACCCACACAGGTCTATATATTGGCTCCACCTCCTTCGGGACGACCCCTGGCCAGATCGACCTCACGATGTCCGCCACCCTGTCCTCCTTGAAGTTATAGGGGAGGATCTCGTCTTCCTCTATCCTCGTCTCCGTGATGAGGAGCTGTTTCATCGAGGGAATTAGTGAGTGCTCCGGGGAGAGGGGGAGGTCTATCTCGAGGGGCGTGAAGTATCTTCCGTCCTCCTCCTTCACCATCCCCGCTTTCTTCAGCATCTCCAACTCCTTCTCCACGACCCCGGGTGGAACCTTGGCCCTCGCCGTTATTTCGGAGAGCGTGGCCCCGGGATGGTTCTTTAGGAATATCAGCAATTTCCTCTGGTTCCGAGTCAGCTTGTAGAGGTACTTCAGTCCCCTTGAGAATAGGAGTTTTCCATCCTTTACGTGTACGAACTCCCCCTCGTAGCCGTCGATGTAGGCCACGTGCTTTGTGGAGATGGAGGGCGCGTTGTAGTAAACGAATGTCACCTCCCACACGGGTATGAACTTCAGCGAGATGTCAAGGACAGTTCCCCCGGCACCGAGGAGCCTTCCCACGATGGACGTCCCGTGGGAGGCCATTATCCTCCTCGCCCTATCCTCCGTCACCTGCACGACGAATGCCTTCTTCTTCTCCTCCTCTTCCTTCTTCCTCTCCACCTTCACCTCTCCCACCTCCTGGAGGCGTTCAGCCCTCTCGTCAACCTCCATCTCCCTCCCCTCGTGCTGGCTCATCCTCGGCCTTATCCTCACGAGGAAGGCCCTCGAGGTTGCGTCCTCCCTGTCTCCAATCACGGCCACACCAACGGGTAACCTCCTCAGCTTCACCCCCGAGTACTCCTTCGGGAGGATCGTGGGCATCCTCTTCTCCACCGCCTTGACGTCCTCGGAGAACACGAGCTTGTGCACGATGAGGACGTCGAGCTGGGACAGTACCTTCGTGTCTATGGCAGAGGGCTGCTGTGTGGCGAACACGAGGGAACAGCCGGGCCTCCTCCCCTGCTTGACGTACTCTATGAGGGGGTCCGTGGCGGCCGTCTTCCTCGAGCCCGAGGGGATGAGCGTGTGGGCCTCGTCTATTATGAGCCAGGTGGGCGGGATGTCCACCTCCCTCCTCTCCACCTCGGAAAGCTTGAGCAGCTCCGCCGCCACGCTCCTCGTTATGAGCTTCCTTGCCTGGAGTATCCTCCTCGCCATTATACCTATGACGAGCGCCCCAACGCTCTCCTCGAGGAAGGAGATGTCAAGGATGCTCACCTTACCCTTCTTTATTATCTCTGAGAGGGGCGTCCCCTCCCTGTCAAAGATGCCCCAGTTCTTCGCCGCGTAGAACCGCGACAGGAGCGCCCTCACGGTCTCCCTCTTGAAGCCCCTCTCCCTGTCGAGAATCTCCTCCTCGTTCTCCAGAACCTCTATTATTTCCTCGAGCCCGTAGTCCTCTCCGTGTTCCTCCCTCACCATCTCGAGAACCTTGTCGAGGAGGAGGCCGGCGGGGGAGAACCTGTCGAGGCCAAAGGTGAGCACCCAGTCGTCCGTGGTGAGCATGGAGGGCTTGAGGGAGAACACCTTGTCGTAGGTCTCCGGTGGGATTCTCTCCGCCATTCCCTTCGGGACATAGACTTCGACGTTGTCAAAGCCTTTTGGAGACAGTCCCCACTCCGCGAGCTTCTCTATCTCGTCTTCCTGACGGTTGGGCAGCTTCATGGACCAGAAGATGCCTATGGGGTCTATTATGAGGACTCCGACGTAGGGATTCTTCTCCGCGAGCTCTTCCGCTATGACTCCCAGCGTGTACGACTTCCCCGAGCCCCTCGCGCCGGCCACAAATATCACGTGGGGCAGGAGCGCGTCGAGGTAGAGCTCATACCCCTGGAGGGGTCCCTCCTCCTCTATCCTGCCTATGTAGAGGGACGTCTTGAAACCCTCCCTCGAGAACACGCTCTTCTTCCTCCCTATTATGGCCCTCCTCTCCGCCTCACTCCTCAGTATCTCGAGGGGCTCCATCAACGAACACCTCCAGGGTGGTCTGCTCCGCGGGGGAGAGCTTCCTGATCTCCCTCCTCACCTCCTCCCCCACCTTAACCTTAAGTTGCTGGAGTATATTAAGGGCTACCTTAGGTCCGAGGATCCTCGCCAGCTCCACGGGGTCGGTTTTCTTTATCTTCTCGGGCGATGTTATCCCGCCGGAGTAGAGCTTCCTCGCCCTCTTCCTCCCTATCCCCTTCAACTGGACGAGGGGGAGCAGCTCCTCCTTCACACCGTGCCTTATCCTCTCCTCCATCTTCTTCGCGTAGATGGAGAGGGTTCCGCTCCCCGTTAGCCTGGCGATCTCCGAGAGGGAATAGGCCAGCCACTCCGATATCGTAAGGATCCCCCTGAGTATTCCGGGTGAGACGCCGAAGTCTTTTAGGATTTCCTCCTCGTCTGCCTCGTTCACCCATTTTTCAAGTAGTAGTGCGAGCTTGAACTTGTTGAGGAAGTGGATGTCGTCAAGGGCCGCCTCGAAGGAAATGGGCAGCTCTTCCTTCCTCTCCTCTGCCTCCACGAGGAGATCCATTTCTTCCCTTCTCGTCACCGGGAGGTACGGATACAGCTCCACGGATGATGCTATGAGAAAGAGGACGGGGAACTCGCCTATCTTGGGATGTCTCGCAAACTCGTGGAACGCGTGTCCGGTCTCGGGGTCGATATAGAGCGATGCAACCCTCGAACCAAGCCTCGTGGGGGAAAACTCCTCCACCATCTCCCAGACCTCCAGTTCGTTGACGGCCGACTCGAGTAGGTCGAGAAGGGACGAGAGCTCTGCGTTCTGGTAGAAGAAGAACGTGCCCGTGAAGAAGTCAACCAGATCTTCCCAACTTCTCACCGTCCTGTCTGCTATGAGTCCGAGCGTGTGGAACCTTATTGCCCGGTAGGACGAGAGCCTCGAGAGAACCTCCTCCGGCTGCCCCATCACGTACTTCTCGTAGAAGTGTTCCGCATCCCTCTCCGACCTCGCTATGATTATCGCCTCACCCCTCTCATCGTACCTCGGCCTTCCGGCCCTCCCCGCCATCTGCTTGTACTCCCTCACGGGTATTTCCTTGGCGTAGAAGCCCTCGCTCCTCCTAACAGAGGATATTATCACCCTGAAGGCGGGGAGATTGACGCCGGCCGCGAGCGTGGGCGTGGCCACAACGACCTTTATCCTTCCGCTCCTGAAACCCTCCTCCACGGCCTCCCTCTGCCTCTGAACGAGCCCCGCGTGGTGGAAGGCCACTCCATGGAGGATGTCCTCCGCGAGCTCCCTGCACTGGGACGTCGGGCTTTCTAAGGCATTAAGAACCCTCTCGGCAATCGTCCTTAAACCCCTCCTCGAGGAGATGTAGGGCTCCACCACCTTCCTGAGCTTCCTTGCCCTCGACATCGCGGATCTCCTTGTCGGGGTGAATATGAGGACTCCCTTCCCCTTCCTCAGGGCATCCCTGACAAGTTCCTCCTCTTCACCAAACTCCACCTCCTCCCCCGTGTTGAACCTCACCTTCCCCGCGAAGTAAACACCCTCTATGAGGTCCACGGGCCTCCAGTTGGATACAACGAGCTCGGCGTCCAGCCAGCCCGCTATCTCCTCCGCGTTGGGAATAGTGGCAGATAGGGCGACGACCTGGAACTCATACTTCCTCAGCCTCGTTAGAAGGACCTCGAGCGTCGGACCCCTGTCCGAGTCGAGCATGTGAACCTCGTCCACCACGAGCACGCCCACGTCCGGGAGCCACGGTGCCCTGTGCCTTATGAGGGAGTCGAGCTTCTCATACGTCGTGAATATCACGTCGTACTTCTTGAGGTGTGCATCCTTCGAGTCATAGTCTCCTATGGAGAGGGCCGTTCTGAACTCTGGATACTTCCTTTTGAACTCCCTGTAGTGCTCCGATGCGAGGGCCCTGAGGGGGGACGTGTACAGGGCCTTCCTCCCCCTCAGGACCTGTGAGACCATGGCGAGTTCAGCCACAACAGTCTTTCCCGAGGCAGTCGGGGAGGCCACCACCACGTTCTTACCTTCTACCACACCTCTCTCTATCGCCTCCCTCTGAACGGGGTTGAAGTCGGAGAAGCCGTTCCTCTGGAGGACAAGTTCCTTCACGTCCATCTCAGCAGACCCCTCAAAACCTCCATCTCCCTGTCCACTTCCTCGAGCACCTTCTCGAGCCTCTCAAGCCTTTCATCGAGGAGCTTTCCCTTCACCTCCTCCGTCCTCTCCACGAAGTCCCCGAACTTCCTGTTCCTATACACGGGGCTCTCCTCGAGGGCCTGCCTCAGCCTTTCTCGATACTCCTTACTCCTCTGCAACTCCTCCACTATCTTTCTACCCCTCTCATCTTCAAGGAGCTTCTCGGCCCCTATCTTCTCCGTCAGCTCCCTGTATTCGGCGTCAAACACCTTCAGGACGGCGTGTTTAACTTTCAGAACATCGACGAACCTCCCCTTCCTCCCCATCCTCCTTATCTTCCCCATTTCATGTATGATCTCCTTCCTCCTCTCCTTCAACTCATCGAGCCTCTCCCTTATCATCCTCTTCGAGGGGTACACCACCCTGACCCTTCCTTCCCTCCCCTCGAGCCTGAGTATTCCCCCGGACTCGAGGTACTCGAACAACTCGGGTGCAACATCTCTCCCCACGTACTTCTCCAGATCCTTTGGCGACGAGACGAGAACCGCCACGTAATAATAATGACCGGGGTATAAAAATCACTCTACCTGAACGGCACCGCCCGAAACCTCGACGGCAGC
>JALTNN010000023.1 GCA_027000685.1 Microcaldota archaeon | reverse complement strand
CTGACACCCTCACCACCGACAACTATCTCGCCGGGGACGCTGAGCTGGACCTTCAGGTCGCCGGCGACGACGTCAACAGTCTTGGTCTCCTCGGTGAAGGCCATGTTACCGATGGCGGCTGCTATGTTGCCCGCCCAGACGACGTCGGCGGGCTTGGCGTTTGCTCCAATCACTATTGCGCTGTTCAGGTACCAGGCCTTGTCGGTCGGAAGGGTGTCGGCTGCCATTGCCGCGTGTACTGTCTGCCCTACAAACAAAGCCCCAACGGCGAGGGCAGCCAGCTTCTTCACGTTTATACTCTTCATGTGTTTCACCCCTTAGAGTAGGAGGGTTTTACCTCCCCTTGTTAACGGAGGTATGAGGTTCTTTAAATTGGTTACTGAAGCATCCCCGGAGCGAGGGAAGGAGGGGAAGGGCAGTTTGGTGGGAGAAAAACACGGTTTCGACGATCAACGGGGTCACCCCCGGGAGGCCCTCATCCTCTTGAGCCTCCTTACGATGTACCCCGCTATCATGTTCCTCATTCTCTTCGTCATCTGGTTGGGGTAGAGGCCTATTTCATTAAGGAATCTCTTCACCTTCTCGAAATCCGGTTCGAGGACGTCGCCGTACTTCTCGATGATCCTGTTCCCCACCCTCTTGAACTTTCCGGGGAGTGCCGTTCCCATTAGCTCACCTCCACGAGCTCCACGCTCCCGTCAGGGTACTCCCTGACGATGACAAAGGGAATAACTCCCTTTTCAAATTCCATCCTTGCTACCTCGTAGGGATCCACCACACCCTCGGGGACGTCTATGAGGGGCGGTGCTCCGTAAGCAAGCTGAAGAGCGCGGGCAGATATGACCCTGGCTCTCTCAAACCTGGAAAGCATGTATCAATCTCTTCCACCAAAAGGTTATATAGTTTGGGGTGTCTGCGGCGGAGGAGGTAAAGGGCCACGAGAGTATTCCTCCCCTTCACGCCGAGGGCGTAGGTGTTGAGGAGGATGTCGGGGAGGGCGAGGAGGATACGTAGGGTTGCAACGAGGAGGCTATGGGTGGAAGGATCTGTAGAACTCAGGTCGGAGGGGGAACGAAGGGAGGAGACAAGGGTGTGGAGGAGGTTGGTGACCT
The DNA here is from genome assembly GCA_027000685.1 of Microcaldota archaeon. Classification (GTDB taxonomy): domain Archaea; phylum Iainarchaeota; class Iainarchaeia; order JAADDC01; family JAADDC01; genus WANZ01. The sequence continues at coordinate 512 of JALTNN010000023.1, read as the reverse complement.
CGGAGTGGATGAAGGAGGGTTCTTTCTTCACCCTCACCTCCTTCACTATCTCGTAATCCATTGAATGGATGAGGGCGTCGGCGAGGGTGACGATACCCTCTCCCCTTATCACCCTCCTTCCCAGGGAGGGGTGGAGAGAGAAGACCTCGACGTATCCCCTCACCCTCACGGGGGAGGTGGGGAGGAGGATGTCGCCCTCGTCCCCAATCGTGGTGGAGTCGGTGTTCAGGTGGAGGAAGATGTCGAGGACGGAGGGGTGTGGTTTTATCTTCGAGATCCTCCTTAGGGATCGGGCGTGTCCGTGGAGGAAGAGGATGTTTTCCACGAAGGTGAGGGCAGGGTTGAGGGCTCTGTCCGTCCTGAGGAGGTGGTAGAGGGCAGAGTGGGTGGTGGGAAGGTCAGAAGTGAGGCCGTTGGAGAAGGGTTTGATGTTGTTCAGGAGGAGGAACTGGCGTTCAGGCTCGGGGAAGATAATAGCATGGGTAAGGCGGGAGAGCTTGGAGTAAAGGCGG
>JALTNN010000022.1:4308-6996 GCA_027000685.1 Microcaldota archaeon | reverse complement strand
TCTACGAGATACCGGAGGTTAACTTCTTCCTCCAGAAGAGGACGACGAAGGCACTCCAAGTACTCTTCCGCGGGGTGAAACCCGGGGTCTATGAGGTGCATCTCGTGGCAAGGGGCTTCTACGAGTCCAAGAGGAAGATGACGGTGGTGGTGCTCGGCGAGGAGAAGGGCGTGGTGGGGTGTGACTCGAGGGTCATGATCATGGCGCCAGACGTCGTGGAGATAGTGGAGGGGGAAGAGTTCAACACCGTTCTCGAGATCGTGAACGAGGGGACGTGTATAGAGAGTGTGAAGATACGGCTCACGAAGGAGAGCGCAGGCGTCACCGTCACCATTGATGCCAGGGACCTCAAGCTCCCGCCCGGAGAGAGGTTTCTCTACAAGCCCCCACGGCTCGCGGCAGATGAGTACAAGCTGACGGCCCAGGCAGGTGGCCTCACGAAGGAGGTCCTCATAGTGGTGAAGCCGAGGTCCGTGGTCTCCACGGTGGTGGAGGAGATAATTGTGAGGGCCCGCTTCGTCATACTCCTCATACTCCTCCTCATAGTGCTCGGGGCCGCCTCCTACATCAGGAGCCGGTACTTTTCGTAGCGTCTTAAATAAAGAGCGTGGCCCATTCTATTCATGCCGAGGGGCCTTCTCCTGCTCCTGTTAGTGCTACTGATCGGTGGTTACTTCTACTTCTTCGGAGGGGGGAAGGCCCACGAGGGTTTGCCGAGCATAGAGATGAGGGCTGTCGTGAACGAGGGCGACAACGGGTACATCGTGGGTGCCGAGGGGAAGCTGAACCTCCCGGAGGAGAAGGAGTACAACGTGGTTGGAACCGTCTACATCTCCGTGGAGGGTGTCAGAGTGAAGGAGGAGAGTGTGAATACAGTGGTGAAGGGCCCGTCTGAGCTACCCCTGAACCTCGCCGGCGTCTCCGTATCGGGGGAAGATGTGAGGGTGGGTGCCGAGATCACCGTTATCGTTGACGGGAAGGAGATGAACTTCACGGCGGAGTCCCCCGTCACATTTCCGCCGAAGTCTGCCAGGCTTGTCCTGCCATCCGTCGCGGTGTCTGTTTCTTCCGTGGAGAGGGTGGAGGGAGGCTATGACGCCACGCTGAAGGTGGAGTTCTACAACCCCAACGACTTTGACGTCTCGGTGAAGAACGCGAAGGTGAAGGTGGGAGCTAACACCTATCCGCTCACGGTCTCCTCGATACCATCCAACTCGACCGCCTCCGCCGAGGCACTCGTGCCTGCAGACTCAAACACCGTAAAGGGGACTGTAGAGGCCGAAGTAGTGTGGGGAGACGTGAAGAAGAACCTCTATGTCTCCTTCTCCGTCTCCTTTCCCGAAATCCCTCTACCAGAGCCCATCTACACCCTCGACTACACCGTCACTTCTGTGACGAACTCCGGCGTCACGATATCGACCACGGTGGACGTCAACAACCCCTCTTCCCTCCCCCTCACACTTGATAGCATAACGATCAGGGTGAGAAAGGCGGACGTGGTGAAGGAGGTCCAGCTCGCCACGAACGTCTCCGTTCCGCCGTTTGGGGAGAAGAACTTCACACAGTCCATTTCCGCGATACCTTTCCTCGTGGGGGGAACGGTAGAGCTGTGGGTGAAGAAGGAGGGAACGGAGAGGAAGGTCCTCGAAAGCCCGCTCGAGCTCGTCTCCACGTCCCTCGTGAAGCCCGTGGAGCTCAACGTCTGGGTGGAGGACGGAAATACCACGGACGTAGTGCACGTCATACTCAAGAACCCCAACGACTACAACGTGGACGTCCGGAACTTCTCCTTCGTGGTAACGGACACAACAGGAGGCTCGGTGGCGACGTACTCCGGGAACACGAGCTTCGAGTTCAGGACGTCGAAGGAGCTCACACTATCCTATGACAAATCCGTTGTAATAGGGGGCGAGGTCTACATTGACGTGTCCTTCGACTACGGGATATCAGAACTTGACCTCTGGTTCCCCACGAGGTTCTACACGGACTACAGGGTCTCCTAACCCTTCAGTTCCCTGTACAACTTCCTGTTGAACTCTTCGAGCTCCTTCCTCGTCATGAGCCGTGAAATATATGTCACATAGCCGTGTATCATGTTCGCGGCGAGGACGAGGGCCCTCTGGAGGTCTCCCGGGTCGATCTTCACGTCTTCTGTTGATAACACCTCGACAACGCTCGGCCCGTAGAAGAAGAGGAAGTATATGAGGGGCTCGAGCCCGGGGAAGAGAATGGTGGCGTCTATGTGGCCGTAGTAGATGTTGAGCTCCTCGTCCTTCTCGATCTCCGAGATGGCTACATTTCTCACAACAAACCCCTTCTCCTTTTCCATCTTCTCAACGATCTCCTCGAGGCTCTTCCTCAGAACCTCCTCTTCCACGGCCTCGACCTCTATGACAGCGTGGAGGAGGATGCCCCCTTCCCCCTCGAACTCAACAGCCTCCCTTATATGGGGAGCTAGTGCGTACTTCGGGGGAGTGCCCTCCTTAACGACGAGCCTGAGGACGAGGAGCTCCTTCAACGCTTCCATGACGTCCTGAATGTCCTCGTTCAGCTCCTCCGCTATCTCTTCGACTGTCTTCGGTCCCTTTAACAGAACGGCCCCAATCCTCTTCTGGAGCTCCGAGAGCTTCACGGGAGGAAATGAGGGGAAGGTTTCAAAAACTGAACGAGGCCATTCTCTACGTGGAT
>JALTNN010000022.1:0-4298 GCA_027000685.1 Microcaldota archaeon | reverse complement strand
ACCTTGGGACGCTCCTCCTCGGAGCCGTCCTCGTGCTCGTGGCAATCGTCATAGTCTTCCTCCTCAAGCGTGTTCTCGAGAACGTTGTGATAGGGATAGCGGGGTTTCTGATCCTGAAGTACGTGCTCGGCGTAAACATCCCAACAATCCCTGGCCTCGTCATCTCCCTCTTCTTCGGGCTGGGGGGCCTTGGGGTTCTCCTCATCCTCCACTTCTTCGGCCTCCTGTAACCACTTAGGGGTGACACATGCTTTAACCTCCCCTTTTAGTTTCCATCGGGTTGAGTTTAGAGCATGAAGACGGTGGTGTGGTTCAGGGAGGTCGGCAAGGACGACGTTCCGCTTGTGGGCGGTAAGGGTGCGAATCTCGGTGAAATGGCGCGTGCCGGATTCCCCATCCCTCCGGGCTTCATAGTCACCTCGGACGCCTACTTCTACTTCCTCAAGGTTACAGGCCTTGACAAGAGGATATACCCGCTCCTCGATGAGCTCGACGTAGAGGACACGGCGAAGCTCCAAGAGACGGCGGCCCAGATACAGAGGATGATAGTGGCGGCCGAAGTCCCCGGAGAGATAGAGAAGGACATCGTAAAGGCCTATGAGGAGCTCTCGAAGAAGGCAACGAGCCACATAAAGCCCAAGGACATCTGGGTGGCAGTCAGGTCTTCTGCCACGGCCGAGGACCTCCCCGAGGCGTCCTTCGCGGGTCAACAGGCAACATTTCTCTACGTGAGGGGAGCGAAGAGCGTTGTAGAACACGTGAAGAAGTGCTGGGCATCTCTCTTCACAGCGAGGGCCATATACTACAGATCCAAGCAGGGCTTCGACCACAGGAAGGTGGGAATCGCCGTGGTGGTCCAGAAGATGGTGAACTCTGAGGTCTCGGGCGTTATGTTCACCGCACATCCCGTGGACGGATCTCCCGTAATTATCATCGAGGCTGCCTATGGCCTTGGTGAAGCGGTTGTCTCCGGAATGGTTACCCCCGACGAGTACGTGGTGGACAAGGCCACCCTGAAGATAAAGGAGAAGAAGGTGGCAAAGCAGACCAAGATGGTGGTGCAGAAGCCCGAGGGCGGTACGGAGGAGAAGCCCGTCCCCGAGGAGCTCCAGGAGAAGCAGAAGCTTCCGGACGATAAGATAGTGAAGCTCGCTGAGATAGGAAGGAGGATAGAGGAACACTATGGACATCCACAGGACATAGAGTGGGCCCTCGAACATGAAAACCTCTACATCGTCCAGTCGAGGGCGATAACAACCATAGGCAAGACAGGGGGCGGCCCCACCACGAGTGAAGAAGACGAGCCCATACTGAAGGGGCTCCCTGCATCCCCGGGCGTCGCCACGGGAAAGGTGAAGATCGTACATGACCTCTCCGATCTCCCAAAGGTCAGGGAGGGAGATGTCCTCGTGACCACGATGACGACACCCGACATGGTTCCTGCCATGCAGAGGGCCGCAGCCATCGTGACGGACGAGGGCGGGATGACGTGTCACGCCGCTATCGTGTCCCGCGAGCTCGGGATCCCCGCCGTCGTGGGGACGGGAAACGCAACGAAGGTGCTGAAGGATGGCGACATCGTCACCGTGGACGCGTACAAAGGTGTGGTTTACAGGGGGAAGGTGGAGAAGGAGGACGTTGTGAGGAAGAAGCACGTGGAGGTCATACGCTCGGCCTTACCGTATCCGACAGCTACCCTCGTGAAGGTAAACGTGGCCCTCCCCGAGGCCGCCGAGAGGGCAGCACAGACGAACGCCGATGGAGTGGGACTCCTGCGCGCAGAACACATGATAACCTCCACGGGCAAACATCCCGTCTGGTTTCTGAAGAACGACAAGCTTGATGACCTCACAGAGGCCGTGAAGAGGGGGATCAGGATCGGAGCCGAGAAGTTCTACCCGAAGCCCGTGTGGTACAGGACATTCGACGCGAGGACGGACGAGTTCAGACATCTCCAGGGAGGAGAAGGGGAACCCGAGGAGGACAACCCCATGCTTGGCTGGCATGGTATAAGGAGATCGCTTGATCAACCCGAGCTCATAATGGCGGAGTTCGAGGCGATTAAACAGCTTCACGAGGAAGGGCTGGACAACGTGGGGGTTATGATACCCTTCACGGCCTCCGTGGAGGAGTACGTAGAGGCCAAGAAACTGGCGAGAAAGGTCGGGCTCATACCCCACAAGATGGTGGACTTCGGCATAATGGTGGAGACGCCTGCCGCCGCCCTCACCATTGAGGATTACCTGAAGGCCCGGATCGACTTCCTCTCCTTCGGCACGAACGACCTCACACAGCTTACCCTCGGCGTGGACAGGAACAATGCGCACGTCCAGAGACTCTTCAACGAGAAGCACCCCTCCGTCCTGAAGCTCATAAACTACGTGATAAGGAAGGCGAAGAAGCACGGTGTCGAGACGTCCATATGCGGGCAGGCCGGGTCAGACCCGGAGATGGTGAGGAAGCTCGTGCGGATGGGCATAGACAGCGTGTCGGCGAACATCGACGCCGTTGATAAGATAAGGGAAGTGGTGTTCAGGGAGGAGAGGAGGATAATGCTGGAGAGGGCGAGGAGGGGGATCTAAGAGACGGCCTTCACCTCGATCTCCGGGTACTCCTCGGGCTTCACGGCCGGCCCGAGCCTCACCCCCACCACTTTCTTAACACCGGCTCCCTTCGCCGCCTCGAGTATCCTCTTCGTCACTATCCCGTCCATGAAGACCGTGTGCACCCCCTCCATCTCCTTCAACGTGGATGCGAGCTCCTTGACGGGGACCCTTCCAAGCTCCTCACCCTTTTCATCGAGGAGAACGGCCTCAAGGGAGCCCCTGAGAGAAGCTAATCTCTCCGCATCGGGGTCTGCAACCTCCTCCTTCTCCACCTTCCTTGCTCTCCTTCTCCTCGGGGCCCCCTCCGTCTCCTCCCTCTCCAGCTTTATCCCCCTTTTCTCGAGCATCTTCACGTATTCCTCCGTCGGGATCTTTCTCCTGAGGGCCTTCAGGATCTCCTTCTGCGTGAGCTCCTCCACCTCCTTACCGTCCGGTGCCTTCACTACATAGTCTATGTCCGCCTGCTCGAGGGCCGTCCTTATTATGAGGTCACCTCCCCTGTCCCCGTCCACGAAGAGCGTCGTTATCTTCCTCTTCGAGAGCTCCCTGATCGTCTTCGGAACCCTGTTACCGTTGAGGGCGATCACATTCCTTATACCGTGCTTTAGGAGATTTATGACGTCCGCTCTACCCTCGACGACAATTATTTCGTCTGCTTCCTCGATTTCCGGTCCTGCTGGCAGTCTCTCCGGCCCGTACTCCCTTAGCTCGGCCTTTCTCAGCTCCTCCTTGACCTTGTTTATGAACTCCTTCGAGTCCGGTATCTCCTCCTCCATTACCCTCTTCAGAAGCTCCTTGGCCCTCTCCACGATGAACTTCCTCTTCGCTGCCCTCACGTCCTCTATCTTCTCCACAGTTATCTTTGCCTCTGTGGGCCCTATCCTGTCGATGGTTTCGAGGGCTGCCGCTATGATCGCCGTCTCCACCATTCCGAGACCCGAAGGCACTATGATCTCTCCGTAGGTCTTCCCGTTCTTCCTCTCGAGCTTTGCCTCTATCCTTCCAATCCTCCCGGTCTTTTGGAGTTCACGTAGCTCGAGCTCTCCTCCAAGAAGACCTTCTGTCTGGCCGAAGATGGCTCCTATAACGTCTGGCTTGTCCACGAGGCCTCTTGCCTCGAGCCTTGCGTGAATGAGATACTTCACGGAGTCCACGTATATCTTCCCCATAAACATCACCTCCTTCCATTTCCAGAACCCTCACGTAGAGCTCTTCTATCTTCACAACACCTGTGAGCTCCCTTACCCTTCTCCTCAGCCCGGGGAGGGAAACGATTCCCCACGAGTGGAGGTGTGCGAGGAGTTTCTTCCTGAGCTCCTCCCCCTTCCTGTCGAAGTCCGTGAGCACGACAACCCGCCTTACCCCCTCCGCGTGGAGCCTCTCTGCGAGCTCCTCGAGACCGTTGTAGCGGTTGATGTGGTAAACCCTCCTTATTCCGAGCTTCCTCAGGCTGATTATGTCCCTCTTCCCCTCCACGATCACCGCAAAATCGCGGGAGGGGTCGGCGAGCCTGTCAAGAAGCTTCTGCAACGGTGTGAGCATGATGAACACCAGAGGGGGAGGGGGTGTGCTGCGCCCCGTTGACCGGGTTTCACCGATCCGCCGGCCACCCTGGGCGCAGCTATTTATTCTTCCCCGGGAACTGTTTTTAAGCTACTAACCAGTGTTATTTAAAAGGTGATAGAGTGCGAG
>JALTNN010000021.1:856-1681 GCA_027000685.1 Microcaldota archaeon | reverse complement strand
ACATATATCTCATGTGGCTAGTACAGAGGTCTGTGTATAGGGGAAGGATGGAGCTCCCTGTCAAGGGTTCTGAGGAAACCGTTTCCTCGTTCACGTTAGACGACGTGAGAGAGTGGGTGGAGAGGTACGGAGAGGTGGAAAGCGTGCTCATCGAGTACGCCGGAGTGGAGAGGAGGGGAAGCTACGGGCCGATAGAGGTAAGGGTGAGGTATAGGAAGAGGAACGTAGTGGAGGAGGGGAAAGCGAAGGGGTATTACTTCGCCCTTGCATGGACCGGTGAGAACGATCCGGCCTTGTGGGTGCTGTCCCAGTATCTAAGCGACAGGGATTTCTCCCTCTGGCTGAAACTACGGTACCTCGGTAACTATGCACCTATGTTCCGCGTGCTGACGGTTCCTGCAGAAACCACGCCGTTTTATTTCAGGACACTCGCCCCGTTTCCGGACGAGGAGAAAGTGGGAGAAGCGGAGAACATCATACTGGAGGAGGTTGAGAGGGTGAAGGAGGGGGGAGTGGACAGGGAAATCCTGGAGAAAAGGAAGACACTTCTCCAGATGGAGGCGAAGAAGTGGCTTGTATGTAGAGACATTATGAAGGTGTGGAAGGACGCGATCTCCCTGCTCGCGTATGGGAAACCCCTTGCGGAGCTCATGGAGGCAGCGGCGAAGACCACCGAGGAAGACATCATAAGGGTCGCGCAGTCGCTTGACGAGCCACGAAGGGTGATGCTCGTCCCTCACTCATAGAGATCCAACAGCTCTGGGAACATCTCTACCACGAGTTGTATATCCTTCTCCGGTGCGAGGGCGGGGAAGAGGATGACCT
>JALTNN010000021.1:0-846 GCA_027000685.1 Microcaldota archaeon | reverse complement strand
GGAGAGCTTCGAGGGGATTGACGACAACGTAACCATACCCTTCGGGGCGGCGGCGATGATCTCTTTACTCAAGCTGTTTGGCCTATGATTCACTCGTAGAGGTCGAGGAGTTCGGGGAAGAGCTCGACGACGAGCTCGATGTGCTTCTCGGGGGCGAGGGCAGGGAAGAGGATGACCTCTTTTATCGTCGAGACGTTTGTGAGCACCATGAAGAGGCGTGTGAGGCTTATGCCGAGGCCGCCCGTGGGCGGCATGCCGTACTCGAGGGCCCTGACGAAGTCCTTGTCCATGGGGTGGTATTCCAGGCCCTCCTTCTTTATCTTCTTCCTGAGCTCTTCCTCCTCCCTGAACCTCTTGTACTGCTCTATGGGGTTGTTCAGCTCTGTGTAGGCGTTGGCGAACTCAATCCCGTCTATAAAGAGCTCGAAGCGTTCGACGTACCTCGGATCCTCGCTCCTCTTTGCAAGGGGTGAGATGTCAACGGGGTAATGCGTGATGAACGTGGGATTGACGATGTGGGGGGCGGCGTAGTGGTCGAAGAGTTTCTCAACGGCTTCTCCGTAGCGGACGACGTCATATCCGAGGGAGCGGGCATGCTTGATGACGTCCTTCTCGTCCAAGGAGTCCACGTCTGGGCCACCGTACTCCCTTATGGCGTCCGCCATCCTCATCCTCTCCCACGGCTTCCTGAAGTCTATCTCCTTCCCGTTCCACTCGATTACGTACGTGCCGGCTACTTTCTTCACGAGATGGGATATATAGTCCTCTGTCAGGTTCATGATGTCCTTGTAGTCTGCGTAGGCCCAGTACGCCTCTATGGAGTAGAACTCGGGGTTGTGTGTGGCG
>JALTNN010000020.1 GCA_027000685.1 Microcaldota archaeon | reverse complement strand
GGTTGTTATGAAGGTGGGAATAGCTGGGGTTCCGGGGACGGGGAAAACGGCTGTCAGCGATGTTCTCGGTGAAAGGCTCGGCTGGCCGGTCGTTCACCAAGCGGACTTCTTCTCGGGAGTCGTGAGCCTCAAGGCGGTTAGGACGAAGCTTTGGTGGGTACTGAAGAGGCACGAGCACGTAATAGTAGAGGGACATCTCCTCTGCGACGTCAAGCTCCCCCTGGACTACCTCTTCATACTCCGAACGAGGCCAGACGTACTGATGAGGAGGCTTGAGGAGAGGGGATATCCGAAGGAGAAGGTCGACGAGAACGTGCTCGCCGAGGCCCTCGACTACTGCCTTCAGAGGGCAGAGGGGAGGTACGAGAGGATATACCAGATAGATACGACGGAGCTGACGCCAGAAGCGGCGGCAGAGAGGATTGTTAGGTGTCTGAACGGGAAGTGCACGTCCGACGACGTGGACTGGATCCCCGTCCTGGAAAAGCTTATCATCTCCGGTAAAATAAGCTATATATGAACGTCCTCCCATAATATTCTGATATGCGTAGGTTGCTCGCTCTTCTACTCCTCCCGCTCGTTTTCGGCTACCAGTTGTCTGACTACACGGGAGGGGACGTTTACCTCCAGCCGGGGAGGGAGACCGTCTTGTCCCTCCCCTTCCCAGAGGGGAACGCCTGCCTCCCGGTGGCCGTACTCTTCGTGAGGGGCGGGGAAGACTACCCTGTGATAAGGGTGAATGGCAAACCTCTTGAGGGGGGTGGCGTCCACAGGATAGTCCTCGAGGGAAACGTCGTGGAGGTAAACGCGAGCACGTCTTTGCCGGCAGTGATAGAGGGAAACAGCCTCATCTACTGCACAACAGATCCGTTCATCACGGTGGAGTATGTCCCGCCGTCTCCCATCGTTGTGGGGAACTACAACTTCCTTCACATCGCTATAAAGAACGAGGGCTTCTCGCCGGGGGAGGTCAATCTCCTCCTCGCCTTCCACCCAAACCTCGCCCCGTACCATCCACCCTACACGAGGCTGAGGATACCGGCGAAGAGCTCAGTCACCTACAACATGTTCCTCCTCGCCTCCCCCTTCGAGATGAGGCTCTCCTCCCACCCAAGGGTGTGCGTTGCCTATGTGGACAGTATTATGAGGGTGAGGGAGTGTGACGGCCCCGTCCCCACCCGTTCTGAGGTGAGGCCCGTCGTGAGGTGTGTGAATGGTGTGTGTATAAACTCGTCTAATGTGGTACTGGAGCTGAACGGTGCCTCCGTTTACCCAGGAGATGTCCTTCCAGAGGGGGTTCTCGAGCAGATCTCCGGGCTAAACGTTGAAATCGTCAAAAAGACTCTCACATCGGGAAACGACGTTTTTAGAGCCCAAACAGGGAATTTGGGATGGGTGTTCATCCTTCTCGGTCTGGTGGTCGTCGCAGTGCGGTACGCAGGGTTTTTATAGGGGTTTGTACTCTTATAATGGCAAGGAGGTGGATCCGATGGCAGAGCTGAAGCTGGCTCAGATTGAGAGGCTTATGAGAAAGGCTGGTGCCCAGAGGATATCCCAGAGTGCAAAGGAGACTCTGAGGGACCTCCTCGAGGAGATCGCCCTCGAGATAGCCAGCCTGGCGGTTGAGATAGCCCACCACGCTGGCAGAAAGGGCGTCACCGCCGAGGACGTAAAGATGGCTGCCAGGAACCTCCTGTAA
>JALTNN010000019.1 GCA_027000685.1 Microcaldota archaeon | reverse complement strand
CTTTATACCGTTCTCTGCACAGGCCCGCAGCTTCTCGAGGAGCCCGCCCACCTCTCCCACGCTACCGTCCGGCGATATAGTCCCCGTTATGACGGCGTCCTTGGCGGGCTCTTTCCCTGTGAGCACGGCATAGGCGGCTATCGTCATCGCAGCACCGGCCGACGGCCCGCCCACTATGAGGGTGTTGGCCCTTATCTCGAAGAGCACGTCACGGAAACCGAGAGGTATCCCGGCGAGGTGTTGGGCCACGTAAACAGCTGTCTCGGCTGATGCCTGGGTGTCGAGCTCCATCTTGGGCTCCACAGACACGAAGACCCTTCCATAACCAGGGGCGAGCCTCGCAGTTATGGTCACGATGGACCCGCTCCCCTCGGAGGATACGGCGACGGCATAGACCGTTGCAGACCCGCCGGTGAATTCCTGTGCGTAGTGTATGCCGAGAAAGAAGCCGGCGAGGAACACGGAGAGGAAGGACACCGCGAGGAGGAGTTCTCGGAGCACGGTATAAATAACCGGTGTATCATCATAAAACCGTGAAGGTCGTCTGGCGGGATGGGATGAGGCCCGAGGACGTGGAGGGCTTGGAGGTATTCATACCGAGGCCTATAAGGAAGGAGGTCTTGAAAGAGGTCCTCGAGAGGGCTGTAAAGGTTTACATGCCATCCTCCACGCTGGAAAGGATATCGAGGAGGCTGAAGGAGGAGTACGCGGAGAAGATAGGGGTAGAGAGTGTTAGGGGAAGGTATGCCGTCCACGACCCGGAGCTTGTGGCGAGAGTAGCCGCCCTGAGGAAGAGCGGGATGAGTGTGAGAAAGATAGCGGAGGAAGTGGGCCTCCCGAAATCCACCGTCCACTACATCCTCACGAGGATGAGGAAACTCGAGGTGGGAGAGGAGAGGATTATCCTATGAAGATATATGTGGGGAAAGGGGCGGGGAAACATATCGTCGAGGCGCTTAAAGGGGCGGAGAAGAGGGTCGTTGTCGTCTCTCCGTGGATAGGGAGGGAACAGGCGGGGTTCTTGAAAGAGCTGGCAAGGAAGGTAAGGATGAAGGTCGTTACGTCGGGAGTGGCGAACCCGGGACTCGACGCATTCGCCGTCCGGAGGATGGAGCCTGTCAGGGTAGTTCTCGGGATCCTCCTGATCATCTGTGGGGTTCTCGTGTGGAAGGCGTCTCCTCTCGTGGGCCTGGGTCTCCTCTTCCTTGCCCTGCTATCGTTTCTGGTATCTTCCCGCGAGGTACTTCCCCGATACGTAACAGTCAGGAACGACGTTCACGCGAAGGCCTATGTGGTGGATGACAAGGTCTTCCTCGCAAGCGCGAACCTCACACCGGCGGGGCTGTTCAAGAACGTGGAGTTCGTGGTCGAGCTCGAAGGGAAGGAGGCGGAGGAGGTTATCAGGGAGGTAGAGAAGCTATGAGGTTTTGGAGCGCCGGGGGTGGGATTCGAAGGCCAAGTTCTTTGGCCGGGCGAGTGTAGGGTGGTCTTGCGACCACCCTCCAGCGGGATTTGGTCTTGGGTGTCTGGTCGGTAGAAGTCGAGGTTTTGTAGCGCCGGGGGTGGGATTCGAACCCACGCGGGGATTCCCCCACCGGATCTCGAGTCCGGCGCCTTAGTCCGCTCGGCCACCCCGGCCCGTTGGAGAATTTACCACCAACCTCTTAAAGCATTTCAACAACTATTGGTGGGATGGAACGCAGAGAGTTGGT
>JALTNN010000018.1 GCA_027000685.1 Microcaldota archaeon | reverse complement strand
GCTCCTCGCGAGGCTGAGGGGGAACCCGTGCGGTGTCTGCTCCACCCTCCTCCGCTACTACCTCCTCTACTTTGGGAAGGAGTACGACGCCATAGCCACGGGCCACAACCTTGACGACATCGTCTCGTTCATGCTCTACAATGCGATGACGGGGAACGTGAGGTACTCGGCCACGCTCAGACCCGTTGTGACGACGTTCTTCGGGAACAAGAAGGTGAGGCCGTTCTTCTATGTGCCCGAAGAAAGGCTCGCTGAGGAGGCGAAGAGGAGGGGGATAAAGTCCCTCCCCACGGGATGTCCTTCCGAGGAGGAGGCACCCACCGTCGTCCTCCGGAAATTCCTCAGGGAGTTCGAGAAAAGGGTTCCCGGGGCGAGGAAGTCCCTCTTGAAGTTCTTCCTCAGCCTTGACGTCGAGGGCAGGGAAGGGGGACCGCGTGCCTGTGAGAGGTGCGGGATGCCGGCGAGCGGGAGGGTGTGTGCTGTCTGTAAGATGAAGGAGAGGGTCAGGGCAGGGCACGGATGATGTGGAGGAGTTTTAGAGGAATAACGGTAAGGTGGACCCAGGGAGGTGACAGTTTACCGGCGGGGTGTGTTCTCCCCTTTCTGAGGTGGCTGTAAAGCTCTTCAGCATCCGAGAACTCGGGTACCTCCGTCCAGGCTCGTCCCACCTCCACGGGCGTGTGCGCGTCCGAGCCACCCACCTTCGGGAGCCCCCACCTCTCCGCGTACTCGAACGCACGCTCCTCGAAGGACTTACAGACGTACCGGGCGTTCAGGACCTCAAGGAGGTCATCTTTCCTCGGTTTGTAGCCGAGGAGCGGGGCAGCTGTCCTGAACCTGAAGAGGTCGAAGGGGTGGGGTATGAGAACGAGGCCGCCCTGCTCTCTTATTCTGTCTGCGGTCTCCTCCGGGGAAAGCCCCGGTGGGATCTCTTCGGTGAGGAAGAGACCGATGAGCTCGCCCTTCCCCGTCCTCACCTCTTCACCGGGAATCACAAGGGGGTCTCCGGAGCGGATGTGGGTTAGTCTGTTGTGGTCCGTTACTGCCACCGCGTGGAGCCCCCTTCTCTTCGCGAGGTCTAATAGCCGCTCGGGTTCTAACATCCCGTCGGGGGAGTACCAAGTGTGGGTGTGGAGATCGACACGCACAAAAGAGTAACCTCACGAAGTAATTTTAGCCCGACCTCTCCCCGCCCGGGGATGGGGTGAACCTGGGCCGGATGGGTCGGGCACAGGCGCCGGCAAGCCGGCAGGGGTGAAGGGTGAGCCCCTGTCCCTCCGCCGGCGCACACCTTTATATTCCTCACCTCCCATTATCCCGCGTGGGGAAGAGGAAGCGTAAGGACACCTCCGCGAAGATGCTCAGGACGGGAGCCGTGGTGTCGTCCTACAAGCGAAGGATTCTGAAGATGATCGAAGAGAAGGATCCAAGGCTGGCACGTTCCTTCAACGTGGAGGTGGCCCTCCAGGGAAGGGCTGTGACGTGGTTCGTCTTCCCGGAAAGGGATAAACTGCCCCCGAGAAGCGGGGAACCTGAGCCGTACCATCTCCTCCCTGTGATCGAATACCTTGCACATCTACAGGAGGCGGTTTACAACACGAATGAAAAGCTCAAGACAAGGGTAAAGGTGGTGTTCCCGGGTAACGGGCTCAACCCAAACCTCCCGACCCTCTACATCATCCTCCCCCACCCCTATTACAGGAAGAAGAGGGAGGGTGTAGAG
>JALTNN010000017.1 GCA_027000685.1 Microcaldota archaeon | reverse complement strand
AGGTCTCGCCTCCGGTGGACGTGGGTGACGTGGTGGAAAAGGATGTGGCGGAGCTCTACGTGACACCTTCCCCCCACTCCTTTGGCTCCTACACCCTCACCCTCTACGTGGAGTTCACGGACGAGAGGGGAACGCACCTCCTTAGATACGACGTTGACCTCTGGGTGAACCCGTCCCTCTGGGTGGTCGGTGCGCTCCTCGTCGCCTTCGTCTTCCTCGTTGTCCTCGTGTACCTTGCCTACAGGAAGGTTAGAAGGAAGAAGGCGCCTGTACCTACCGGAGCTCAATGATGTACCCGTCCCTCAGCCTGTACTCCTTCGAGACGTTGATGTAGGATCCCTCCCTCCACAGCCTAACCTCTTTTACCTCCCTCCTCCCAAGGACTACCTCCGCGAGGTCAAGCGGGGTCGAGCCCTCCCTCATCACCACTGCCTCCCTCGAGACCTCGCCTCTGTGAGGTTTTGTAAACACCCTGATTAGCCCCATCGCCCTGAACAGCTCCTCCGCGGTCTCCCGGCCCCTGAAGAGAACCTTGGGAAAGCCCTCTATCTTCAGGAACTCCTCCTCGAAGCCGTTCTTATTTCCGAGAAGGACGGCTGGGATGAACTTGGCCCCCTCGTCGAGGGCGAGGAAGAGGTCCTCGGGTGTAATCCTTCCATATGCCACGACCGTGGCGTTGTGCAGACCGAACATCTGGAGTATTTCAATGAACTCTTCCTTTTCGCCCGCGAAGAGGTCCTCGCCCACGAACTTTATTCCGCCCGAGTACTGTCTCTCTACTTTCACGGGAGGCGGGTCCCTGTTTGGAAAGATGTCATTCTCTCTGAGGATTTGGACGAGCGTGTCCACCTGCTGACGTGGGTCCCATGTGAGGTCCACCACGAGGACGAGGTGGTCGGCAGCCCTTATTGATGTGAAGACGAGCGGTGCAAGCTTTGATGACTCGAAACCGTCGAAGTAAGACGGTAGTTCGACGAGCTGCACCTTCCCACCACCCACTTCCACCATCACGGGTGTCGGGACATTGGTCTCGAGCGGAACGGGTGTTGATCTGAGCTCGGTACCAGAAAGAATAGAGAGGACGTGGGACTTGCCAGAATTAGTATAGCCCCACACGGCGGCCTGATACCCGGACTTCGGCACGAGGACGGATTTGCCTCCGCCCCTCTTCTTCCTCTTCTCCTTTAGGAGCTCCCTCCTCAGCTCTGCCAGCCGCTTCATCAGCTGCTTCCTCATGTTCTCTGTGCCCTTGTGCTTAGGCAGCCACCTCAAAGCCTCCTCAAGATATCTCACTTTATCGCGGAGTGTTCTTGCCGAGGAGTACTTCTCCATAGCCCTGTTAAACTCCGGCGGGGCGTTCATGGGCACGCTCTCCCCTCCACAGCCACGAGATGGAAGGCGTTCCTATAGGTGTTAACCTCGAACCCGCTGAAGCGATCCTTCACCTCCCCCCACACACCCTCCTCCATCACGGTGAGGAACGTTCCCGTTTCCGTGAGGTGGTCGCCCACCTCTCCGAGGAACCGCAGGATTATTTCGGGTCCTCCGTCCCAAGCAGGGTCGTTTACCTCCTCCCATGGGATGAGGTATGGAGGGTTGAACACAATTACGTCGTACCTTCCCTTCACGTGTTCGAATAGGTCGGAGAGCACCGTCCTGAACCTCACACCGTTTAGCCGCGCGTTGAGCCGGGCATTGAGGATGGCGCGGGGGAGGAGGTCCGCGGCCGTCACACGGGCCCCCTTCAGCGCGGAGAGCACGGCAAGGTATCCGGTTCCCGTTCCGAGATCGAGCACGTGCTTCCCCCTCAAGTCGGTCTTCTCAAGGAGAGACGCAAGAAAGAATGTGTCCTCCGAGGGCGGATAAACACCCTTGAGGACCTTGATCCTCACCTGTGTTTCACCTCTACGTCGGCCCCCCGTCTCAGGGCCTCCTCTATCTCCCTACCCTCCACGGAGTCGCGGGGGATCTTCAGGTTGCCCTTGGAGTCTGTCTGGCCGGTGTAGATTCTCTCGCCGTCCACGTAGACGTCGACGACCCCGGGTTTACCTGTTTTTATGACGATCCTCTTCCTCCTTATACTTATCCTTGGCATCCGCTTCTCTTCCTTGACGACAATCGGCAGGCCAATCTCTTCCTCGAGCTCAGCTATGTTCCTTCCCTTCTTACCGATGACGTGGGGTACGTCGTCAGGAGAGACGTAGAGAATCACCTTACCTCCCTTCACCTCAACGCGGAAGGGTATCGAGAGCCGTCTGGCGAGGTAGGACTGTATGCTCCTCTTCGCGTGTTCCTCGATGGGGCTCTCCCCTTCCTCCCTTATCGGGACGACTACGGTCTCTTCGCCGTATGTGTAGATCTCGTATTCAAGCCTGCCCGTGGCAAAGTCCCTCACCTCCACCACGGGTCTCGCGAGGTCAGCCTCCGTCATTCCCGTGGGAACCTTCACGACGAGGTCGAGGGTATAGACCTTCTCGACACGCCCCTTGTTGATGAATATGATTGTGTCTATCACCTGGGGCACAATACCAAGCTCTATCCTCCTCACGAACCTCTGGACGGCCTCCACAGGACGTGAGGCGTGGGTAACGCCTATCATACCAACGCCCGCCAATCTCATGTCCGCAAAGATGTCAAAGTCCCTTGTCTTCCTCACCTCGTCGAAAATCGTGTAGTCAGGCCTCACAAGAAGGAGGATATCGGCCGTCTTCTCCATGTCCCCCTCGAGGGGTGCGTACTGCGTGACATCCTCGGGCACCTGGAGATCCCTCGGGCTTTCCATGGTCTTTACAATCTTCCCCTTCGACCTGTAAAACTCTGCAAGGGCCTGGGCAAACGTGGACTTACCTGCTCCCGGCGGTCCAGCTATTAGTATGCCCTCTGCTCTCTTCTCTAATCGTTCGAGTAGCTTCTCCGAGAGGTTGTAGTCCTCGAGCGAGACCTTGGCCACCGGCCTCACGATGGTTATCTCCCACCCGTCAGCAAAGGGCGGATACGCTATGGCTACCCTGTACTCCCTGAACTGGACAACTGTGGCCCCCTCGGCCTCTATCTCTATGTAGGCCTTGGGGTCTCTCCTCGCGAGCTCGACGATCTCCTTGGCAAGCTCCTTAAGCTCCCTCCTTGTGAGCGGCTTCTCGTCGAGGACTTCGAGCTCGTACTCGCCCCCCTTCCACCTCTTTACCATGGGTGGCACGTTCTCCTTGAGGTGGAGGGAGGCGACGTCTTCCTCGAAGTACTTCACGAACGACGGCTCCTCGGGAAGCTTGGAGGGGGGCACGTAAATCACGGGAAGCCCGAGAGCCCGAGCCACCTCCGCCTGTGTATAGTCGGATGTGAGCAGCACGGCCTCTTCCTCCTCTGCAAGCCTCCTTATCTGGGCGTCAACGTAGACGTTTTTTGCCACGGCGACCAGGTCGGGCCTCACCTCCTCGCCAGCGAAGATGATCTCCACAAGGCCCCTCTTCCTCAGTTCCTGGAGCTTCTTCAGCTCCTCGAGGCCCACGTAACCTGTTTCCCTTCCCCTATTTGCCTGATACTCCAGCTCGCTCACGCTGGCCCTGTGTACTATAATGGTGGCCCCCACCCACTCTCCCTTCTCTATCTTCTCCGTCAGAACCCCGTTGATAATCGCCGACGTGTCCGGTACGATCTTCACGTGAACATTTAAATCCAAAGGGTTAA
Organism: Microcaldota archaeon; assembly: GCA_027000685.1. GTDB lineage: Archaea > Iainarchaeota > Iainarchaeia > JAADDC01 > JAADDC01 > WANZ01. Next base: position 3,625 of record JALTNN010000017.1, on the reverse strand, counting down.
TAACATCTTTCACGGAGGCGAATGACATGGAGCTCCACGTGCTCGTGGTGAAGGACAGGGGAAAGGTGGGGGAGATCCTCGCGGACGAGGAAGTGAAGAGGCGGGGAGCGGTGTTGAGGGATAACATAGACGGGAGTGGAAGGTCGTTCCTCGTCGTGACCGCCGGAGACGAGCTCATCAGCCGTCTCCTCTCAACGGGAGTCGTCGAGCTCCCGGAAGACGAGGATAAGCTCGTGAAACTTGTCAAGGAGGAAGAGGAGAGGACTGCTGCGGGGGTGGGCCTCCTTGGACTTTGACATGATTTTTCGGGATCCTGTCCTTTACACCCTGACGGTAGTGGTCGGAACGGTCGTCGTGGCCTTCGTGCTGAAGAGGGTTGTCTTCAGGTGGCTGGACAGGGTGGTGTCGAAGACGGGCACGAAGCTCGACGATGTGGTGGTGCACGAGGTTGGAAGGGCCACGGGCATCCTCGTGTACCTCGTGGGGCTCTACTTCATCATCTCGTACTTCCACCCGTTTCCCGGCCTTGAAGAGTTGGTCATTGCCCTGGGCGTTCTCGTGGCGGGTAGGGCGACCGTCAACATACTCATCCAAGCCCTCAGGGAGTACATAGACCTGCTCCCGATCGAGAAGGAACACAAAGATCTCTTGCTCGGTGTGGAGGGCACGGTAAAGGCCGTGCTCTACCTCATAATCGTACTCGTGATGCTCGCCTCTGTCGGAATTGACGTCTGGCCCATTATAACATCCCTCGGCATCGGAGGCCTCGCCATCTCTATGGCGATGAAGGACGTACTCACGGACTATATCTCGGGGATCATTGTCATCGTAGGAAGGTCGTTGAGGAAAGGCCAGAGGGTCCTCGTGAAAGACAAGGGTGTGGAGGGCGAAGTGGTAGAAATAGGCTGGAGGTACACGACGCTGAGGACTGATGAGGGAGAGCTCGTCACGGTTCCGAACAGGGTAATCTCGTCAAGCGTTATTATTTTCAAATCTTCGTGAGGATGATTTCCCTCACCTTCTTGGGGTCAGCCCTGCCCCCCGTTCTCTTCATAACCTCTCCGATTAGCCTGTTGAGGGCCTCTCTCTTCCCCGACCTGTAGTCCTCCACCACGGAGGCGAGCTCCCTCACCACCTCTTCTACAACCTCCTCCACGTCCGTCACGACCTTTTTCTTCTCAATCTCTGCATTAACGTCCACGACTGTCCTGTCGAGGACACCTCTCATCAGCTCCACAGCCGCGTTCTTCGTTATCTCACCGGAGTACCAGGCAACCGCCACCCTTTCAAGGGGCTCCCTGAGGTGGAGCACATCCCTAAAGGTCAACCCCCTGTAATTCAACTCTCCCCTCAGCCTGTCCGCGAGGAACACCGCCGCGAAGCGGGGGTCAACCTTTCCCGACAGTTCTTCGAAGAACTCGCCAAGCTCCTTGTCAAGGACGAGCGTGTGGGCGTCCGAAGGGTCAATACCGTATTCTTCCACGAACCTCCTCTCCCTCTCCCACGGGAGCTCGGGCAGGGCTCTCTTCACCTCCTCCACGAGCTCCTTGCTGAGCAGGACCGGTGGTATGTCGGGATCGGGCATGTAGCGGTAGTCTTCCTCCGTCTCCTTCACCCTGAGGGAAATCGTCACGCCTCTGGCCTCGTCCCAGTGGCGTGTTTCCCTCTCGACCTTTTTCCCCGTCTCGAGCAACCGTCTCTGGCGGAGTATCTCGTACTTGAGGGCCTTCCTCACCCCTTCTATGGAGTTTATGTTCTTCACTTCTACCCTTTCACCGCCCTCGAGCGAGATGTTCGCGTCAACGCGAAAAACGATGGAGGGGTTGAGGATGACGTCGAGGTACGTGAGGAGGAGGTGTAAGTTCTTGAGGAACTCCTCCGCCTCCTCTATGCTCTTCATATCAGGCTCCGTCACGATCTCTATGAGGGGGACTCCGCTCCTGTTGAAGTCCACAAGCCCCTCCCTGAGCTCATACCTCCCCGGGTCTTCCTCTACATGTAGCTCCCGTATCCTCACGTTTCCCAGCCTCCCGTTCCTCCCGAGGGGTGTGGAAGTCCGCTGGTAGCCGGAGGGGAGGTCGGGATAGAAGTAGTGTTTTCTCAAAAAGACCACCCTATCCTCCACATCCATTCCGAGGGCGAGGGCCACGAGGAGTGCTTTCTTAATTGCCTCTCGGTTCACGGGGTTGGGCTTTGCCCCGGGGAGTCCCGTGCAGACCGGGCATATGTTTTCGTTTGGCTCGGCCTCCCAGTAGTTCGTGGGACAGTTGCAGAAGAGCTTTGACTCCGTCTTTAGCTGGACGTGTATCTCGAATCCTATCTTCACCCTTTCCCCTCCAGCCTGCCGGCGAGTGCCACCACTCTGTGATCCTCGAACCACCTCCCCATTATCTGCATGCCCACCGGGAGCCCCTTCTCAAACCCGAATGGCACATTTATGGCGGGGATCCCCGTGAGGTTGGCCAGCACCGTGAGGGCATCGGCGGAGTACATCCTGACCGGGTCATCCAACCTCTCCCCCAGCTTAAAGGGGAGGAAGGGAACTGTGGGGGAGACGATGAAATCAACGCTCTCAAATATCCTCTTCACCTCTGCCCTCAGCCCCTTCCTCAACCTCACGGCGAGCTCGTGGAAGCTCCTCTCATACTTCTCCATGGAGAGGTAGGTTCCCAGCACGATCCTCCTCTTCACCTCTCTGCCAAATCCTTCGCCGCGGGCAGAGGAGACCACCTCGTCCAGCGAGTCCCCCCTTCCCCTCAGGCCGTATTTCAGGCCGTCGTACCTCTGCATGCCCGAGGCGAACTCGGGGTACATTATGAGGTAGTAGAGGGGCCAGACCCTGTCCATATGTGGAACCTCCACCTCGACAAGCTCCGCACCGAGGGAGTCAAGGGCATCGAGGAACCGCTCAAACCTCCTCCTCACGGCATCCTCCACGCCCGTCAGAAATCCCTCTCCCCAGCCCACCTTCACCCCCTCGGGGTCAAAGGCCTTGAACTCCCCGAGGAACGGCAGGCGCCTCCTCACCCCCGCGTCCTTACCATCCGGTCCCTGGATGACCTCCATGACGAGGGCTATCCCCTCTGCATCCGGAGAGAGGGGCCCTATTGTGTCGAGGCTCATGGCGAGATCCACGAGCCCGTACCTACTCACTAGGTTGTAGGTGGGCTTGAACCCGAAGATCCCGGTGAAGGAGGCCGGGTTCCTTATGGATCCACCGGTGTCGCTTCCGAGGGAGAGGTCGGCCATCCCCGCCGCCACGGCGACGGCAGAGCCCGAGGATGATCCACCGGGCACCCTCTCTACGTCCCAAGGATTCCTCGTCGGCCCGAAGTAAGAGGTCTCTCCCGAGGAGCCGCACGCAAACTCGTCCATGTTGGCCTTCCCCACGATGACCGCCCCTTCCCTCAAGATCCTCTCCACTACTGTGGCGTTGTAGGGGGATACGAAGTCCTTCAGCATCTTGGATGCACACGTGAGCCCCATTCCCCTCACGGCGATGTTGTCTTTCACCGCGAAGACGAGGCCGAAGAGCTTTCCGTTCGCTTCACCGCGCTTCACCATCCTGTCCAGCTCCCTTGCCCTCTCCCTCGCCAGGTCGGGGTACAGCGAGATGAAGGCATTG
>JALTNN010000016.1 GCA_027000685.1 Microcaldota archaeon | reverse complement strand
GGCCTACATACTTGCGAGGGCACACGCGAGAGCGGTGGCTCTCGCATCGAGACTCCCACCCGAGGCCCTGGACGAGAGGATGAGAGGGGTTCTCGTGCAGGCCACAACGCCACCCGGAGAGGAAAAGAAGGAGGAGGAAGAGGAGAGGGAGGAGAAGGAGGAAGAGGAGGGGGGTGAGGAGGCCACAGCAGGATTGGCCTCGCTCTTTGGATGACGTTCAAGGAGGTGAATAGGATGGAGTACGTTTACGCGGCGCTCCTCCTGCACTCCGCGGGGCAGGAGATCAACGATGAGAACATGAAGAAGGTGCTCGAGGCCGCCGGTATAAAGCCAGACGAAGCGAGGATCAGGGCCCTCGTCGAGGCACTCAAGGAGGTAAACATAGACGAGGCCATTCAGTCGGCAGCAGTGCCCGTAGCGGCGACGGCACCGGCAGCAGCACCGGCAGCCGCGGAGGCAACGGAGGAGAAGAAGGAAGAGGAGAAGAAGGAGGAGAAGAAGGAAGAGGAGGCCACGGCCGGTCTGGCCTCGCTCTTCGGGTGACCCCCTCTTCTTTTTATTATTTGATGCCTTATTCATTGGATGCGACCGAGGGAGCACAGGCTACCATTCGAGCTTGTGGGCATGGCCACGCTCACAGTGGACTACCTCTCCCGCTGGGGGGAGGAGGTAGAGCTCCTCTCTGTGCTCCTTGCCACCCTGATAATAGGACTCCTCCTCGATGCCCAGGGCTACTTTGCACACCTCGCCGTTGTCGTGCTCTACGGCGTCATCGTGGTGCTTGAGTTCGTTGTTGTGGTGATGGTCGCTCTGAAAAGAAGGGAGCTTGAGCTGGAGCTGTGGAGGGCTGTACATGAGATGGAGAGCCGTGTTACTGAGTCTGGTACTCCTGCTCGTCGTAGGTAACGCAATCGCTGCCACGGCAGACATGTACGTCTTTGCCGTGTCAGAGACGGGAGAAGGTATTCCGGCGAGGCTCATAGTGGAGGTGAAGCCGGGGACTGGGAGGGTTACCCTCACGCTCAACTCCATTGTGGGAGAGGACACCCAGAGGTCCATTACCGATGCGATACGGGCAGCGGTGGAGGAAGCTGGCAAGAACTTTTCCTCTTACGACTACTCTATCACGATCGAGAGCGGTGCGGAGTACGTGAGCGGGCCGTCTGCAGGCCTCGCCATCGCACTCGCGGTATACGCAGCCATAAACGGGAAGGATGTGCCAGATGAAGTGTCCGCCACGGGGACGATCGACAGGGATGGTAGAGTAGGGCCCGTCGGGGGGATTTATGCAAAGGCCAAGGCTGCGGCAGAGGTGGGTGTAAAGGTCTTTCTCATTCCCAAGGGCGAGAGGTACACGGAAGGGCCCGTACAGGAGGAGATCGAGCCGGGTATAAAAGTCCCCTCTGAGGGGAAGGTTGACATCGTTGAAGTCGCGAAGAGAGAGTGGAACATGGATATATACGAGGTGGAAACGCTCAGCCAAGCAGTTCTTATTGTGTTCGAGGGAAAGACGCCGGAGCTCAACATCGGAGAAGAAGCCGAGCCAACCCCCGAGCTGAACTTTATCCCACCACCGGTGCCCACCACATACTCCGAGAGGTTTGGGGAAGTTGTAAGAGAGCTTATCGATGAGCTTGAGGCGGAGCTGAATACACCCTGTGCAAACCCTGAGCCCTACTTCGAGGAGATCAGGAAGTCGGGCGAGAGTTTCCTCGAGAGGGCAAAGATCGCATACAGCCGTGGTTACTACTACACCGCCGGTAACTATGCATACCTCGCCCTCGTTTCGGTCTCCACTGTGAACGAAATATGCGAACACCCCTCGATGAAGAACCCTGAGTCCCTCGCCTTGGAACTCTACTACGAGGAGCTCCAGTCAAGGCTCAAGGATCTCATGATGAGGGCTCAGAAGTACATACTCACGACCGCAAACTACGAATGGGTGGGGGGTGCGAGGGAAAGGCTGATAAGGGCCGAGTACACATTGAATGCGCCCCTTACCGGCGACCCGCTCACCATTATCAGGACACTCAAGAGCGTGGAGTACTGGATGAAGAGCGCCGAAATGATGCTTGACGTGGCGGATGAGCTAAATGGTGGAACCGAGCTATCCAATATGGAGGAGTTCGCGAAGTCCGAGATAATCTTTGTCGAAGACCTGATCTCTTCTTCAAAGAAGGATGTGGGTCTTGCGAAGGAGAGGCTTGAGTGGGCGAAGGAGGCTTATAGAAGGGGATGGTACTTCGCCGCATACGCTGAGGCAGCCCTTGCAAAAGGTGTGTTCCTCTCAGAGAACGTCCCGGAGGAGAAGGTGGAGGAGAGGATCTCACAGCTCCTCGAGACGACCAAGGACTACAAGGGGATGTGGACAGAGCTGTACAGAAACCACGGGCTCTACTACGAGAGGGCGGCAAGGGAGTATGCCAAGATAGGAAATGACGAAAAGAAGATGGAGATGCTGAGGACGGCGCTCCAGATGCTAGAGGCCTCCTCGGAGTTCTCGATACTCAGTAACTCAATTGCTGTTTCTGCCGTGGAGGTCGTTGAGACGGAAGAAATCGGTGTCCAACCTATTGTGGTTGGTTCCGTCCTCCTGCTCATCGCCATTGTGCTCCTTCTCTTCTCTCTGAGGTCTTCGAGGCCGAGACACCCCAGTCTCGCACTAATCCCAAAGGAAAAGAGGGAGGAGGCCCGGAAGATCCTCAGAGAAATGGCACTCCTCGAACAGGCAGTGAAGAGGTTGGAGCCGCTCTCGAAGAAGGACGAGGAGGGGATTATTGAAGCGGAAATTAAGAGGCTCGTTAAGAGGACTGAGTTGCTCCGGAAGAGGCTTGAGCGGCTTGCGGAACCCTCACCTCCACGACGGAGCTCCCGTCACGGCCGAGGTAAACGCCGATGATCTGATCCGCTTCCTTGAGGACGACGTCCCTGTGTGAGACGATGATGAACTGTGCTGTCTTCGAGAGCCTCTTTATGTAGCGGGCCATTTTCTCCGCGTTTACCTTATCCAGCATGAGGTCCGGCTCGTCGAGGACGTAGAAGGGTGCCGGCCGGAACATAGCGGTGGCGAAGATGAACGCGAGTGCCACCATGGCCTTTTCTCCACCCGAGAGGGCGTCCATGTGAGTGAGGGACTTTCCTTTCGGTGTGGCCTCTATTATGAGACCCGCGTTGAAGACGTCCTTGTCGTCTGTTAGCCTGAGCCTTGCTCTCCCCCCTGCGAGATCCCTGTAGACCTCCTCGAACTTGCGGGCAAGCCCCCTGAACGTCTCCATGAAGACCTCCCTCTTCCTCTTCTCGATCTCGTTAATCATATCGAGGATCGCCTTCCTCTCCTCCTCAAGCTTCCGTATCTTCTCTTTAACCTCCTCCACTTTCCTCTTCATCTCCTCGTACTCCTCTATGGCCTTCAGGTTCACGGGCTCCAGCGTCCTCATCTCTTCTATCTTTTCCCTCAGCAATTTCTCAGGTTCGGGCGGGAGCGGATCAAGGGGCTCTGCTCCTATCTCCTCATACTCCCCCCTCACCTCCTCGAGCTGGGACTTCAACATCCCGAGTTCCCTCTCGAGGACTGCTATGTCCCTCTCCACGGAGGTAAGCCGCGAGTTAATACCTCCTAACCTCCTGGAGACCTTACCTAACTCTTCGTCCAGCCTCTCCTTCTCGGCTATAAGCTTCTCCAGCTCCTCCCTGTTCCTCTTCATCTCTTCCTCTAACTTCGTTATTTCTTCATTTAGAGAGTTGAGCCGCTCCTCAAGGGTGTCAAGCCTCTCCTTCGTCCGCACTCTCTCCTCCTCGATGAGTGAGAGGCGGCTCTTCCTCAAGTCCCTCTGTTCTTTCAGGGAGTCCAGTCTCGTCCTTTTCTCCCTTAGGAGTGAGTCGTACTCATGGAGCTCCTGGAGTTTTGCGTCGTACTCCCTCCTGAGCATGTTGAGCTGTTCAAGGAGGTCGGAGCCTGACTTCCTGACTTGGGACACGAGCCTGCTCCTCTCCATCTCGAGGTCGCTTATCCTGTTGGCGAGCTCCGTCATCCTCTCGCTCGTCTCCTCAACCTTTCTCTTGAGCTCCTCGAGATCCTCCACCTCCTCCTCAGTCTCTTCGTCGAGACGGGCCTTTATCCCCTCCCTCTTGGAATGTAGCTCTGCTATCCTCCTGTTCAGCCTCTCCAAAACCTTTCTGACCTCTTGTAGCTCTGATATTACCTCTTTCAGCCTGAACTCCTTCTCCCTGAGTTCTCCCCTCTTCTTCTCGGCTTCGAAGAGCTGGAGGACCGACTCACCCCTCACAGACCCCCCACTTATGACGCCAGACCTCTCCACCACATCGCCGTCGAGCGTGACGATGCGAAAGTTCCCCTCCATCCTCTTCGCCCTGTCTATGGTGTCCACCACAACGGAGTCGCCGAACACGTACTCCATGGCCCTTTTCACCGTCGGGTCGTAGTCAACGAGGTCCAGCGCCCTCCCTATGACCCCGGGGGCCTGCGGTGCCTCAACGACACGTGGTTTCACCCTATCGAGTGGTATGAAGGTGGCCCTGCCGAGCCCGTTCCTCTTCAGGAACTTTATGGCCTCCACGGCGTCCTCAGCAGTCTCCACAACGATGTAGAAAAGTCTCCTGCCGGCCGCCGCCTCTAAGGCCCTCCTGTACTTCTTGTCGTAGCGTATGAGGGACGCCACGTATCCCTTTATCCCTCTCAGCTCGCCTTTTCTCTGCGCGTCGAGGAGGGCGTTTATGACCTCCGTGGAGACGCCGAGGTTCTTGAGCACAAGGGTCGCCCCCCTCAGGGCCCCGAGTTCTTCCCTGAGGGCCTTTACCTCTTCCTGTAGTGTGAGATATTCCCTGTTCAGTCTCTTTTCCCTTTCCAGGACGTCCTTCTTCTCCTCCTCTGCCTCCCTCAGCTCCCTCTCCACCTCTTCAAGCCTCTTCCTGAGCTCCTCCATCTCCCTTCTCTTCTTCTCAAGCTTCTCCTTCCTCTTCTTTTGCTCCTCGAGCCTGGCATTATACTCGCCGAGGAGCCTGCCATACTCCTCCCTGAGCCTTGCATACTCCTCCTTCAACGAGGTTATCTGTGACTCGATCTCCTCTACCTTCCTCTGCAGCGCGAACTCCTCTTCCCTCTCCCTCCTTATGAGCTCCTCCAAGGACCTTATCCTCTGCCGGAGGGCGTTCACCTCCTCGTCCTTCTCAGCTCTGCGGGCCAGGACAGACTCGATCTTAGTCTCGAGGGATTTTATCTCCCTCTCGAGGTTTTCGAGTTCCTCCACGATCCTTATCCTCTCCGCTTCGAGTTCGGATAGCTTCACGCGGGCATGTTTTATGTCCGCCTCCACCCTCTCCTTCTCCCTGAGGAGCTCGTTGTAGGCACCTTCACCGCCACCATAGAGCTCGGATATCCTCCTCGTCAGCTCCCTGCTCCTCTCTTCCAGAACCCTAAGCTCCTCCTCGAGGCGGAACCTCTCGTTCTTCAGGTCCTCCGCCTCCATCCTCTTGCGTTCCAATTCAGAGGCGATCTCCGAGATCCTGACCTCCATCCTCTTGATGTCCCTCAGGAGGAGCCCCTTCCTGAGGGAGGCGGTGTACTCTTTCAGCTCGAGGTACTTCAGGGCCTCTTCCCTCTCCCTCTCCAGAACTTTCAACCTCTCTTCCCTCTCACCGAGCACTATTGAAACCTCCTTTATCCTCTCGGAGACGGCGTCGAGCTTCTTCAATGCCTCCTCCTTCCTCTCCTCGTACTCCGAGATCCCTGCTATCTCGTCTATTATTGCCCTCCTCTCGAGGGGCGTCATCTTTATTAGGCGGGTTATTTCGCCCTGTAGGACGAAGTTGTAGCCTCTCTGGGAAATTCCAAGGGAGGATAGCAGGGATATTATCTCGTGGCGTGCTACTCTCTTCCCATTTAGCCTGTAAACGGACTGGCCCTTTCTGTTTATGCTCCTCGTTATGGTGTAGGTCTTCCCGTCTGCCTCGATGTCGAGGGAGACGAGGGCCTCTCCATCTTTCGCCTTCACGTTCACGAGGTCCCTCAGCCTTGACGCCCTAACGAGCCTCAGTCTTCCCTCGCCGAGGACGAAGATGATGGCGTCTATTATGTTGGACTTTCCGCTCCCGTTTGGCCCCATGATGGCGGTGAAGCCCTCCGCGAAGGGTATAACCGCCGTCTTGAACGACTTGAAGTTCCTCAGGGTGAGTCGCTTCAGTACGGCCACGAAGGAAAAAGAGGAGGAGGGTTTAATAATAAGCCGTCAAGGTGTCTGTACACAACCACAACTACTAAAGTCTATCTCACCGTCCCCACGAGTATCGTTCGGATCCGTGATGAGGGAGTACCCATTCTCACATCCGAAGCACCTCACGGCTATAGAGGAGGATGGCGAAACGTAGGTGGTAGGTGTGGCCCAGTCCTCCGAGTCACTACATGTTATCCGGCTGTCCCGGCTTGTGAGGTATACATTGACCACGGAGTCGCCCCTCGAGTAAACACCGAACCGTACGAGGTCTCCCTCACATATGATGTTCACGTCTTGTAGGTTAACGGTGTAGTTCCCCTCTATGTCTATACCTCCAATGGGGTATAAGACATCGTTCCTCGTTTCAACGTTGATCAGCCACACGTCGTTGGCTTCTACACGTGCAGTCCACTTTGGATACCCTATGAAGTGTCCGCTCACCTTGAAGTTCCTAACTACTGAGCCATCGCTCCCCGTTAGGAAGCGGATGGCGTTATAAGCCGGTATAACTTCCGCATACCCATACCCCGATATCGAAGAGCTTCCCTTCAGGCAGAGGGCATCTCCGGAAGCCGTGAGCGTCCGGGCATCAAAGTAGCCCATGAGTCTGCCCCAGAAGTACAGATTCTTTGTTGAATTGAGCGTGAGGCCACAGCCATTCCTCGTTGCACTGAGAATGGTATAGGCATTCGTATCAAGGACCACCATCCAGTTAAAGTCGCCTGTAGGAGCGGTAACTCCTTTTACGTTGTTTGTGAGCACCACTATGGACCTGAGCCCATCCTGCACCTCACCCAGCGCCTTAGAGAGGTCCTGACCGCACTCCGGTCCACTCTTGCACATGAACAGATTCCAGACAGGTGTTGTAGTGGTGCTCCTGTTATTCTTTGGTCTGGTGTCTTGGGGGTAGAAGAGCTTGAAACTAATGTTACACGCCTGAGAGGGCTGGGTGAGCTGGAATGTGAGCCAATAGCTGCTGAGACCGGGCCTCTTCACGATGTAGAAGTTTTTCTCCTGTACACACGGTCCACTCACCCCAATCGTTAGCAGTAGTGTGACATCTGTTGGGTTGTTCACCAGAACTTCCGCCACGGCTTGGTTTACCTCTGAGGGTAAGCCTGGCTCGCCCGCCACAAAGAGCACGCCCTCGTAGAACCTTTTCTCCCGATAGATGGTTGTGAACGTTATCTTATGCCTTAGATAGAACAGGCGGAGCGACATATCTGCCCTCGGAGGTGGCACTATGTTGAGTGTAGC
>JALTNN010000015.1 GCA_027000685.1 Microcaldota archaeon | reverse complement strand
CACCTCCCGTCCAGCCTGCCGCACCTTCACCACCACCCGTTAAGCCGGAGAGGAAGCTGTCGAGAGCCGAGATCGAGAAGATCGTCAAGGTATCCCTGAAGCGGCTTGAGACAGAGCTTCTTAACCTCCTTGAGGAGGATATGAGGAGGAGGGGCGTGAGGAGCTTCAAGGAAAGGGCCATGGAGAGGAGGAAGATAAGGGAGTACATGCGTGCCAACAAGGAGATGATAGCGAACAGGTTCTCAGTGGCACTGATGAGCGGAACCGACCCGAGGAAGGACGACTTCCTGAAGCCACTGGCCAAGGAGATCTACAGGAGGATAGTGGTGACCACACAACCATCCGCGCCTCAGCCCCCGAAGCCTGCGGCGGCCGAGGTGGCAGTGGAGGAGAAGAAGGAGAAGAGAAAGGAGAAGAAAAAGGAGGAAGAGGAAGACCTCCTATCCCTGCTCGCCTCCGAGGAGGGGGAAGAGGGCGGAGAGGTGGAAGAAGACGAGCTCCTCAAGCTGTTAGGTGAATGAACAGGGCGTTTCCGTTGATCCGAGCGGGAAGATAACCACCCTTATATCTGTAGGGATGTAGTAGCAAGTCTCTGCCGGGCAGAAGCGGAGGAATATCGTCGTGGTCGAGGAATAGACTGTGGGGCCGAGATCGTATAACCATTCATCGAGTTCCCGGATCCGGTCCTTCTCGTACACGCACACACCCTCGTACGTCCTCTCCCCGTCCGTCACCTTGTAAAAGAGATAGACAGTGTCCCAGCTCGTGTCCCTCGCGTCCAGCATGACGGCATAGTCGTACCTCGCCGAGAGGGGCCCCATCGCCTTCCTCACCACTTCCTCCATCTTCTCCTCCGCGGCCCCGAGCTCCTTGAAGTTCTCCACATTCTCCTTTATGAATGAGAGGAGGTAGTCCGGCACTCCCTCCCTCTCAATAGATGCCGTCACGATGGTTCTGACCACCTGCTTGGCGTAGTAGTTCAGGAGAAGTTTGGAAGACTGCTCCTGGAAGTTCTTCCCATAGCTCGCCGCTGCTGAGAGGATTATTCCCGAGGCTATGGCTGCTATGAGGAGCAGGAAGATTGCGTCCATGACGGCGGCTATCCCCCTTCCCATACCATCACCAGGATCTTCTTCACCTCGTTGAAGGGAACCCCATCCCTATCCACCTGCACGGTTACGGGGAATGTGGCGGAGATGTAGTCTCCGGCTGCCCTCCTCTCAGCCTCCTCAGCGCTCCCTATCCCCTCGGGCTTCGACCCCTCGAGAGAGCACCCGCTGTAATCCGTATCACGAATATCTGTAACGCAGACGTAGAAGTTGACGGGCATGCTCGACCTCAGGATCTCAACGACGGAGTGGAATCTTTCCTCAGTTATCACTCCCGCCTCCGTGAGCCTGTCAACGATCTGGACAAGGGAAAAGACCATGTCTATCTTTGCGTTCTTCTCGTTCACCGTGTTTATGGCGCTGACCACGCTCCCGAAGAAGAGGAGGAGTGCGAGCACCACGGGAACGATCGTGCTCATCTCCATGAGGGCGATACCCTTCATCCACCCACCTCACACTTCGTTTCCTCGACGTTCAACGTCCTGCCGCACCCTGCCTCGCATACCTCAACGGACACCTCAATTGAGTTAACGGTCTGGTTTTTTATAATCCTAATGGTCCTCCCTCCCTCAATGTCCTCTTTCGGAACGGTGACTGTGAAACGCTTCCCGGGAACGGAGAGGTCTACCGAATAAACATGGAGGAGCCTTCCCTTCGGGTCTTTCACACCAATCCCCACCGTTATGGTGTCCCCGCTTT
>JALTNN010000014.1 GCA_027000685.1 Microcaldota archaeon | reverse complement strand
TCACCTCCGGAAACTCCCTCATCTCGGCTTCAGCGGCGTAAACGCCCGCGGACCCCTTCGAGTCGTATTCATCGAGGTTCTTGCCGAGCTCCGTGAACCTCACGAAGAGCTCTATGGGGTACTTCCCGTCAAGGATGTTCTTCACAATCTGGTACATCCTCCGGTCAAGGTATCTCATCAGCCCGTCCACAAACCCCTTCCAGTCCGAGACGCCCTCCACCTCCCTCCTCAGCTCCACATACTCGTCAGGGATGAGGGACGGATCCGGTCTTCCCTCCCTGAGGCTCTTGAAGTAGTCAAAGAGGTCGAAGAACATCCTTATGAGGAACATCTGCTCATCCCTCGCTATCCTTGAGAAGTTCCTCTTTTTCGCCTCAAGCCCCTTCAGCTTGAGCTTTCCTCCCGAGTAGGCGGCGTAGTTCTTCGCCATGAGGAAGAGGGCCCTCTCGAAGTACTTGTCGAATTCGAGGATGAAGTTGAAGGGCCTGTAGAGGTACTCCGTGCAGAACTCCCCGAGCCACTCGGCGAGCTGGGGGAGCTCCACCACCTTGTACATCTCCCGGAGGCTCTTTCCATCGACATCCATGCCCCTCTCCCTCAGCTTTTCCCTCAGGTACTCTTCCCACAGGGGAACAACCTTCTCCACCGGATGATATACGAGGTAGCCGGGATCTTCGAGGTAGGGCTTGAGGTGTTTCCCTATGTACTCCTTGGCCTCCTCGTACTCCTTCGTGTACTGTTCCCTCGTCTTCCTCGCCTCCTCTGACGGTCTGCTCCACAGGACGTTTTCCCTAAGTGTTAACATCACGGAGTCCGTGTCCCCCGAGACAACGTGAAAGCCCGCCGCCTCGAGGAACTCCCTCGTCCTCATTATGAGCCACCTACCGAAGGCCGTTATGGACTCTGCAGACCTCTTCTCGTACCACCTGAACCTTGTGAAGCCGAGGACACCGTAGGTGGAATTGATGAGGAACTTGAAGGCCGTCTGCTTCCTGTCCATTATCTCTGCCTGACTCCTCAGTTCTTTCAAGAAGGCCTCCCTGTTCTCTCCGTACCTCTCGAGGAGCTTCGTCAGGACTTCCCTCAGCACCCCCTCCTCACCGAACTTGAACTCCGTCGTCGAGAGGAAGTCACTCACGAACTTCTTCAGGTCCCCCTCGTATGACTCGAGCTTTGTGACAAGCTTGTCCAACCACTTTGCAGCGTGCTTCATGGCAATCCTGTTCTTCAGCATCTTGTTCACGACCTTCCTCACGAAGGACTCGTGGACGTTTGCAGAGTAGAACCCGTGATAGACGAACGGCGTTATGTTTACCTTTCTCGTGTCGAATTCCACCCTTCTTATCTTTCCCCTATCCTCGAAGACCGCGTAGAGTTTCCCGTTCTCCTCCTCGAACCGGATGAACGTCCCGAGGAGGGAGTCCGTACCTATGTTGAAGTTGACAATAATGTTGGGATACAGGGACTGGAAGTCCAGGACGGCGAGGCCGTCGATGATGGAGGGGTCTGGGTGGATGACGAAGGCGCCCCTGTACTTCACGTCCCTCCCGGCCTTCTTCCTCAGCTCCTGAAGCTCTTCCGTGACCTCCTCTTCCTCCTGCCTCCCGCCGGCCTTGGGAATGATTATACCTTCCTTGAGGGACTCGATCCCGAAAAGGACCGTAAGTATCTTGGAGTTTGACCACTTGACGATGAACTGGGCGGGGATGTTGGTAATCTGGGACAGGACGAGCATCTGGGGAAGGAAGGAGAACGTGAGCTTCAGGGCAGCATAGGCGTCGTCGAGGTTGTAGTTTATCACCCTCTTC
>JALTNN010000013.1 GCA_027000685.1 Microcaldota archaeon | reverse complement strand
CTGTTTGCCCTCGCGAGGGCTGTGAACAAGAGGAACGGAGGAGAGGAGATTTACTACTAAGCTCACACGTCACACTTGCTCCACCCGCAGTCGGGGTTGACGCAGGTGTAACACCCGTTATCTACAACGAGCGTCCTCTTCCCACACACGGGGCAAACAGACAGGCTCGACTCATCTATCTCCCTCTCCTTCGTCTCCTCTGCGAGCGTGAACGTGAGGATTGTCTCCTGTTTTACTGGCTTCTCCTCTGGTGGCTCCATTACACCGAACTCGGAGAGGAAGCTCTGTAGGACATCAGCAAGCCTGTTGTAGAACTCGTCGTTCGTCTCCCTGAGAGAGGTGAGTATTATCCCGTAGGGAACCTTTGCCCTGAAGAGGAGGGATAGAAGGGAGGAGACGGCGGAAAACTCCCTCGCGAGGTTAACATCGCTCGAGTGGAGGACGACCTCATAGATGATGGGGAGGTCCCCCTCGAGCCGGTACGATACGAGGACGTGGACCTTGTCTATCATGTAGGACCTCGCGTCGAGCTCCGGTGGCCTCTCTCGCAGGTAAACGAAGCTTGGCAGCTCCCCTGCCTCCTTAACCTCCTCGTACTCGGGCTCCTCGCTCTTCAGCTTCACTATGAACTCCTCGGACGTAGTATCCCCTCCTTTATGGCGTGATAGACCGTGGTGAGCGTGCCGTCCGGGAGCTCTATGACGGTGTCCCCGAACACCTCGATCACCCTCTCCCCGTCGTATATCCTGAACTTCCTGTCCCTGTACTCCCTGAACTCACTCCCCTTCCCCTCCGTGGAGAGAACCGCGAACCTCGAGCCCTCCCTGTAAACCGTTATGCCCTTCAGCCCGGCCCTCCATGCCTCTTTATATATCTCGCTCACCACCTCGGGCTTTATGTCCTCGGGGAGGTTCACCGTGGAGGAGATTGATCCGTCCACATATCTCTGAACGATCCCCTGTATCCTCACCCTCATGAGGGGGTCTATCTCATGAGCGGTCCGGAAGAAGTAGGGAGGAAGTATCTTCTTCAGCTCCTCGACGTTCTCGGCCCTCTGTGCGGCGTCCGAAAGGCCGTACAGATCAAGGTAGGCCTGTGCTATGGGGTGAAATATCTTGTACGTTCTCGAGTCATCACCCTCCGTCCTCCTCGTGTAGTAGAGGGCGAAGACGGGCTCGATGCCTGACGAAACGCCGATGTAGTTCCTTCCGTTGAGGGAAAGCGCGAGTGTGGAGTTTGACGTGTTCCCCGTGGGCGCCACAGCGAGTAGAGTTACGTTCCTCAGACCCCTCTCCCTCACGCTCTCCTTCACGTCGTCCACGAGCACCTCTCTGAAGAAGGGGTTCTGGGAGTACGCCTCGTAGTTCCAGCGGGGAAACGGCCCCTTCTCCTCGGCGAGGAGGGAGGAATACCTGTATGCCTCGTTCGCATACGTCTTCATCACCTTCTCGAGGAACGAGAGAGCCTCCTCGCTGTCGTACTCCATTCCGAGGGCTATGAGCATATCGGCGAGTCCCATTATCCCCGCCCCTATCCTCCTCGTCTCCGACATGGCCCTCCTCTGGTCCTCCAGCGGGTGCATGTAGATGTTCCACTCCACTACGTTGTCAAGGAACCTCACAATCGTGTGGACGGCATCGACGAACCTCTCCCAGTTGAAGGAGGCCCTCTCCGTGAGGGGGTTGTCCACGAAGGAAAGGAGGTTGAGTGAGGAGAGCACGCACGCACCCCCGTGCTCGAGGGGGACCTCACCGCAGGGATTCGTTCCCATTATAGGGACGCCGATGTAGTTGGACGGAGAGTACTTCGT
>JALTNN010000012.1:475-1834 GCA_027000685.1 Microcaldota archaeon | reverse complement strand
GGCTATGGGTATAGTCCTGAAACGCGAGAGATGAAGGTGGCCCCCGCCACGAAGGCGGAGAGGGCAAGGTTGTCATCGGCTTCTGCTGTGTATTCGAGGAGGGGGGAGAAGAGAGTGGTCGAAAGGAGGAGGCCGAACGGATAGTAGCCTGAAAGAAGGGTCAGGGTGACCAGACCGCCGAGCACACCCCCGGCAAGCCCGGGGATGCTCTTATCCGTGGAACCAGTAAGCTTGCCGAACAGCGAGGCGAGTACATCCACGTAGCCGAGGATCATTCCCACGAGGGGCCCCGCACCCGCGAGGGCGCCGAGGAACAGGCCACCTGCAAGGGTTATGGGCCCGTAGTCCCTACCACCCCTCGAGTAGAACCCGTAGACGTCCCTAAGGAGGGGAAGCTCCCTGAAGGTGTACACGAGGAGGGCTGCAAGGAGGAGGAGCCCGGAGAGGATCACCTGGTCAACGAAGAGCATGAAGAACCCGGCGAGAACCGCTATACCGTAGTGTAGGGATTTTCTGTCGGTCTCGTATCCAATCCTCTCCCTGAGAAGCCTGTAGAGAACCCAAGAGACGAGGGCAACGCCAAACCCGCCGAGGACATCAGTTACTCCGTGATACCCCTCAAGGATCCTCATGGCCCCCATGAGGACTGCGTAGAGGAAGGTGAGGGGATGTGGGTAGGAGAAGAAGAGGGAGGCCCCCACGGCAGCGTGGAGAGAGGGGAAGGAGAACGGGTCAAGACCAACACTCCTGGGTATCCTGAAGAGGAGCTTCAGGGAGGCGGCCATACCACCGCTGAGGAGGTAGAGGGAGAGCACCCTGTAGCCATCTCTCCCCCTCCAGATGAGGTAGAGGGCGAAGATAAGCGGGATGGGAAGGAGAAGGTCGGAAAGCATGGAACCACCTTGTCAGAGCGGGGGGCGGGATTCGAACCCGCGTACACCGGATCTGCAGTCCGGCCCCTAAACCACTCGGGCACCCCCGCCCATTCTTTATCTTTCTTCCACCCCCTTTAAAACGTGGATGTCGAGGAATGTCTTCACTATCCTCGCCACCTCCTCCTCCCTGTCCACGAAGTTGTGGCCCGCGTGGGAGAGCTCGACGTACCACCCCTCCCTCCTGTTAGAAGCGTTGAACAGTCTCCTCGCGGCGTTCACGTCTATCAACCTGTCCTCCTCGCCCGTGACTATGAGGAAGGGGGCGAGCGGTTGTGGAACTGACTTCATAAGCTTGAAGAAGAGGTCAACGTCCTCTCTGTTCATCTCGACGGGTTCTAAGAACTCGAAGTAGAAGAAGCCCCTCTTCACCACCTCGGCGATGAGCGTGAGCCTGAGCGACACGTTTATGTTCACGACCGGGGAG
>JALTNN010000012.1:0-465 GCA_027000685.1 Microcaldota archaeon | reverse complement strand
CGCACGGGTGAACCTGTTCTGGTGGTAGAGCGATAAGAGGCCGCCGAAGCTGTGGCCCACGAGGATGTGGGGCTCCTCCTTCGGTATCTGCTCGGCCGTGTATGGGACGACCTCCTTCACCCACCCCGGCCTCGAGGCAAGGTCGTTGTAGTGCACGTGGATGGATGGGAGGTCGGTCTCATCTTCTATCTGTTGGAAGAGCCTCCAGCCGGGTCTGCCACCCACTCCGTGTATGAAGACGAGCTTCACTCCTATCGCGACCTGCCTATCAAGTACTTCGAGTACGGTGTCGTGCACAGACACGAAGCAAGCGGCGCGCTTCACGGGCTCTTTAGGGTACGTGAGTTTACGCAAGATGATGCGCATATCTTCTGTCGTGCGGATCAGATCGAAGAGCAGATCATTGAGATCATCGACTTTATCGACAAGATCATGAGCACGTTCGGGTTCGAGTACAAGATGATG
>JALTNN010000011.1 GCA_027000685.1 Microcaldota archaeon | reverse complement strand
AGCGATCTATACCTCATATCCTCCCCCCTCCCCCTCCCCTTCTTCCTCACGATAACGGCGTCGCTGTGGGGGTCAGATGTCACGGCCACGAGCGGAGAACCGCACTTCACACACGTCACGGTGTCCGGGACATCCTTCACCTTCATAGTGAGGAGTGCCCCGCAGTAGAGGCAGAGCAGGCTCACCCTCTTCTCAAGCACCCGTTCCTTGAACTTCCTGAGTATGACCTTCTCGGGATCTTCGGGCAGGAGGATATCGGGTGTCTGGAGGATGAAGGAGAGCTCGCTCCTCCCGAGGGGTGTCAGATCAGAGACTTTAACCTCCCTCACCTCTGCAAGGAACCTCTTCACGGCCTCTACGTCAAGCTTCTCCACGAGGATCTCCTTCATCGTCTCCCTGAACACAGGAGAATCGCTCATGGCCTCCACAAGCTTCCTCACGTTTATCCTCTCGACCTTCGCACCCCTCGATATGAGGCCGAACCTCCTCGCCACGTGCAGGAACCTCGTCCTGAAGAGGGACGTCCTCGGGAGTATCCTCTCGAGGAGCACCTCTACGAGCTGGGGAGGAATGCTTAGGAGGACCTCCTTCACGACCTCCGGGTTCGCCTCGGACGGAAACTCGAGTATGACGGTGTAGGGGGAGGAGACGGTCCTCACGGGGATGCCGTACCTCCTTGATATCTCCGATGCGAGTATCCTGCCGAGGGCCTGGTTCCCCCTGCTCCCAAGGAAGGTGTGGACTATGACGTACCTCCCGCTCTTCTCGACAACGACCTCCTTCCCTTCCCTGTACTCCCCGAAGTAGTCTGCCACATCTCCGAATTCGCCCTTCTCAAGCCTCTCCCTCACCCTCTTAGCCACAAACTCCTCCACGGGGATCTGCTCCCCTATCCACGCTGGAACGGCCCCCACAGCGTACGGGTACTCCTCCACGAGGACGTCCCTCCCTTCGATGGAGAGGACCCTCCACGTCCTCCCTCTCACGATAAAGACGGTCCCCGGCTCGAGGTACTCCGCCACGAACTCCTCATCCAGCATGGCCACGTTCTTCTTCGTGGCGACGTCCACCACGAAGTACTTCTCCTCATCAGGTATCATGGACAGGTTCGTGTAGTAGTACTTCCACGTCCACCTCGTCTTCCGCATCCTCGTCCCGTACCTCTTCAGGAACCTCTCCGACTCGAGCTGGGAGACGACGTCCAGGAAATCGGAGAGCTCGAGGTCGAAGAAGGGAAAGGCCTTCGTGACTACACTGTACGCCTCCTCCACCTCCACCTCTCCCCAGTCCATAAGGAGACCGGCGATCTGGTGGGCAAGGACGTCGAGGGGTACCGCCTCGTACCTTATGGGCTCGTACCTCCTCTTCTTCAAGAAGTCAAGGATGGAGAGAGCCTCAAGGTAATCAACCGGGTTCAGCGCGATGACATAGCCGATCGAGGGCCTGTCCCACCTATGCCCACTCCTCCCCACCCTCTGGACTAGCCTTATGACCTGCCTGGGAGAACCGTACTGCACGGTGGCGTCCACCTCACCGATGTCTATCCCGAGCTCGAGGGACGACGTGGCTATGACGTGCTTGAGCTTTCCCTCCCTGAAGAGTTTCTCCGTCACTACCCTCATCTCCTTCGAGAGGGACGAGTGATGTATCTCTGTCTCCTCGTGTAACCTTTTCAGGTAGAAAGATAGCTGTTCTGCCATGTTCCTCGTGTTCACGAAGGTAAGGACCTGCCTGTGCCTCTCCAATATCTTCAGAATTGCCTTCAGCCTTGCGTACACCTCGGGGGAGAACCCGAGCTCCTTCGCCTCCTCCCTCTCCCCCTTCCCCGGCCTCGGGTAGAGGACGGCCACCCTGTACTC
>JALTNN010000010.1 GCA_027000685.1 Microcaldota archaeon | reverse complement strand
CGGCACCGCCCGTTTCGTTTCCCCTAACCCTTGGCTTACACCCCCTTCATCCGTGCGCGTGGGTAAGAGGAAGGGGGTGTATTTATACGTGAGTTTTCACCGGCGGGGTGACGGTGTTTTACATAAAAACAAGGGGGCTGAGGAGGGCCAGAACGACGAAGTAGGCCGCGGGGTTCCACGGGAGCACCTTGGAGCCGTCAAGGGGGAAGACGGGCATCATGTTGAAAAACCCTATGAAGGCGTTCACCTTTGCAACGGAGAGGAGGAAGGCGAAGAGGTCGCTCGAGGGCGGAAACGTGAGTGCGAGGAAGAAGAAGAGGTATGCCACGACGAGGTTCGCGAGCGGTCCCGCGAGGGATATCATCCCGTTCTCTTCCTCCCTTGGGTGCCCGAAGACGTAGACAGCCCCGGGAGCCGCGAAAACAAAGCGTCCGTTCGTGAGGATCGCGAGGAGGAGTGCGAAGATGAGCCCTTCCCTCCACATCACGTACCTCGCCGGGTGGCCGAACCTGTTTGCCATATACCTGTGTGCCATCTCGTGGAGGATGAAGGCGGTTCCGACTGCGACGAGGTAGAAGGGGAGGGCGTAGAAGAAGATGAGGGGGTTGACGTTCCACGCGAAGGCTATCGACAGCGTTATCCATGAGATGAGCAGTTCAACGAGCTCGTCCCTCTCCACGCAAAGGTTGGGTGTGGAAAACGTTAAAGGATTGTGTTATAACGACGTGGGTGTAAGTTTTATAGTATGAGGGCTCAGGTCTCTGCCGAGCTCCTCATCGTCATAGCTGCCCTGGCGGCCCTTGCCATATACGTCTTCACCCAGATGAGGGGGTCCGCGGAGAGGGTGGCGGGCAAGCTGGAGGAAAAGACGGGGGACATAGAGAGCTTACTTGACGAGATAGCGGGATCCTGATGAAGCTCCAGGTCACCGTTGACACGCTGATAACTGCGGGCGGCCTCATGGCAGTAGCCGTAGTCATCCTTGCCGCGTTCTACGGCCTCTACGTGGCGGCGGAGAGAGGGGTTAGGAAGGGGCACCTCGAGTACCTCTCAAGGGTTATAGAGGACAGGATGAGTATGTGCGAGCACGTGGAGGGCGTGAAGGTCTATGCACCCTACGAGGTGAACGTCCTCTGCGGGGAGGGAAAGGTGTGCTGGAGGGACCTCTGTGTGGACGTGGAGTGTGAGGGGGGAGGGACGGGGAACGTCTTCGTGGTGGAAGACTGTGAGATCACCCCCTACAGAGGGGGATGACGTCAGGCGAGTACCTCTCGACGGAGCAGGGTGGTATGGGTGTCCCGGTCTCGAGGGATACGGTGACCGCGTCGTGCTCGGCCACCCTTTCCACGAGGGGGTGGACGTCCTGGTGTAGAGGGGGTGTTATGAGAAGGAGTGAGAGGACGAGCACCGCCACGATCACCGCCTCAAGGAGGACCACCTGGCCCTTCAAGGTATCCCCACCTCCAGAACCGACGGAACTCCCCCGTACACCACGAGCCTCCTCATAACGAGCTTTCCCTCCCTCTCCCCACACGAGAACGGCCCGCACCTCACGTAGATCCCTCCCTCACACGATATCCTCGAGCAGTCCACCACGTTGTTCACCCTCACCCCCATCCTGATCTCCGCAAGTTCACCTGATACGAGCCTGTCCGAGAGTGAGATGAGGCCAACTATCCTCCTGCTCTCCCTCTCGTTCAGGAGGAGTGCCTGGAGGGAGGAGTAGTGGAGGGAGAAGAGCGAGAGGACGGTAAGGACGATGAACGCCGAGAGGAGGACCTCAAGGAGCAGGGCAGTGTTCACCTCTCACCACCACACCGTGCGACGTGGAGGTTATTTCGATCTCTGCATCCCCGTAGGAGACCACGCCCTCCTCCAC
>JALTNN010000009.1 GCA_027000685.1 Microcaldota archaeon | reverse complement strand
GTCTATATGGGGACCACCGTGGTGAGGGGGAGGGGGAGGGCCGTTGTCTATGCGACAGGAAAGGAAACGGAGATGGGAAAGATCGCGGAGAGCGTGAGGGAGCTTGAGGAGGAAAAAACTCTGTTTGATATCGAGATGGAGAGGCTCTCCTCCCTCATAGGTAGGGTCGTGCTGGCCGTCGCTGGAGTCGTGATCCTCGTTTACCTCCTCAGAGGGTGGGACGTACTTAACTCCGTATCCGTCGGTATAGCCCTTGCAGTAGCAGCCGTCCCCGAGGGTCTTCCAGTGGTCGTCACGCTCGCACTCTCCTTAGGCGTCCTGAGAATGGCCAGGAAGAACGCGCTCGTGAGGAGGCTGAAGAGTGTGGAAGTTCTTGGCGGCGTTGACGTCATATGCACGGACAAGACGGGAACCATAACACAGAACAAGATGAAGGTGGTGGAGTGGTGGGGAGACGAGAAGTGGCTGAGGATCGTGGCGGGGTGTTGCAATAACGCCGACCTCGAGTCGGGGTCGGGAGATCCGCTCGAGATAGCCCTCCTCGAGTTCGCCGGAAAGGTCGGATGTAGGAGGCTCTCGGAGATACCCTTCAGTTCCGAGAGGAAGATGATGACGGTTGTTGTGGAAATTGAGGGGAAGAGATGGATTTTGACCAAGGGAGCACCTGAGAGGGTGATCCCGCTCACAGACAGGCTGGAGGCGCTCGAGAAGGCGGATGAGATGGCTGAAAGAGGGCTTAGGGTCATAGCCCTCGCGTACAAGGAGGACGATGGCAGGCCGGAGGAAGAGGGGTACAGGCTGGCTGGCCTCGTGGGGCTCCTCGACCCGCCGAGAAAGGAGGTCATAGAGGCGATAAAGGTGGCGAAGGAGGCCGGGATACGCACCATAATGATAACGGGAGATCACAGGAAGACCGCACTCGCCGTGGCGAGGATGGTGGGGATAGAGGGGGAGGTGATAACGGGCGAGGAGCTGGAGGGGATGAGTGACGAGGAGCTAGCCGAGAGGATAGAGAGGGTTGGAGTGTTTGCGAGGGTGGACCCGTCACACAAGCTGAGGATCGTCAGGGTGCTCCAGAGGAGAGGGCATGTTGTGGCGATGACAGGCGACGGTGTGAACGATGCCCCGGCCCTCAAGGCGGCTGATGTGGGAATAGCCCTCGGGAGCGGGACGGACGTTGCAAAGGAGGTCTCTGATCTCATCCTCCTCGACAACAATTACGCCACCATAGTGGAGGCCGTGAAGGAGGGGAGGAGAATATTCGACAATATAAAGAAATTTGTGGTCTACCTCCTCTCTGCCAACACGGGAGAGGTTACTGGCGTCTTCCTCGCCTCCGTTCTCGGTCATGTCCTCCTCAAACCCGTCCATCTCCTCTTCATAAACCTCCTCACGGACGGTGCACCGGCTGTAGCCCTCGCCGTCGATCCCCCGAGGGAAGACGTCATGAAGAGGCCTCCAAGGAAGAAGGGGGAGCACGTACTCTCGAGGAGGGATGTCCTCGTGGGAGTTGGGCTGTTGGGACTTCTTATAGGTCTCGGAATGCTCGGCGCATACTTCCTAGGACTTGAAGACGGTGTGGAAGGTGGATGGGGTGCCGTCCTCCTCGGCTTCGTCGTGCTCGAATTCGTAAGACTCCAAACGGTGAGGAAGGAGCCCCTGTTTACGAATAAGTGGCTCGTGATCTCGCTCCTCGTTTCCCTCTTCCTTGTCCTCGCAGTCCTCTACACACCACTCTCCGCCATCTTCGATGTGAAGGCTCCCTCCCTCTCCGACATTGTTGAAATAGCAGTAGTGGCTATCCTCGTCTATGTCCTCTCAAAAGTGCTTAAAGCGTGAGAACGGAAATATGTTTGATGCGGGGGATAAACCCGTGGATAGTGGGGATGCTCATCGTCTTCGTCGCGG
>JALTNN010000008.1 GCA_027000685.1 Microcaldota archaeon | reverse complement strand
ATCCTCTCCCACGGCTTCCTGAAGTCTATCTCCTTCCCGTTCCACTCGATGACGTACGTGCCGGCTACTTTCTTCACGAGATGGGATATATAGTCCTCTGTCAGGTTCATGATGTCCTTGTAGTCTGCGTAGGCCCAGTACGCCTCTATGGAGTAGAACTCGGGGTTGTGTGTGGCGTCGATGTCCTCGTTCCTGAAGTTCACGGAGATCTCATAGACCTTCTCGAAGCCGCCCACGATGAGACGTTTTAGATAGAGCTCGGGGGCTATGCGGAGGTACATGTCGATGTCGAGGAAGTGGTGGTGCGTCTTGAAGGGACGGGCGAAGGCACCACCGTAGATGGGCTGGAGGATGGGTGTTAAAACTTCCACGAAGCCCCTCTCGTTGAAGAACTTTCTCGTCTCGAGGAGGGCCTCGTGGATTTTGATGAATCTTTCCCTCACCTCGGGGTTGAGAATGAGGTCAACGTACCTTTCCCTGTATCTCCTCTCGACGTCCTTCAGGCCGTACCACGTGTCGGGGAGGGGGCGGAGGGACTTGGCGAGGAGCTCGAACTCCTCGGCGAGGAGGCTAATCTCCCCTTTCCTCGTCCTTACGACCCTTCCCTTCACGCCGACAATGTCGCCTCTGTCGAGGAGGGAGACGAGCTCGTAGCCCTTCGTGACGTCGGCGCGGAAGACGACCTGGACATCCCCCGCCGAGTCCCTGAGGTCGGCGAAGGTTATCTTGCCGTGCTCCCTGAGGCCCGTGATCCTTCCCGCGATCGCGTACCTGTCATCCGTCTCGTCACCCGGCGCGAGGTGGGAGTACTTCTCCTTGAGGGTGGAAGAACTGGCTGTTACCTCAAAGCGTTTCTTCGAGAAGGGATCGATGCCCCTCTTTAGGAGTTCCCTGAGCTTCCTCACACGCTCGGCGGCGAGATCCCTGAAGGCCATGGTAAAAGGTGGGCCCGGAGGCCTTTAAATAGGACGTCCCAATTTATGAGCGTGGACGAGGAGAGGGTGAGGGAGCTGGCGTACAAACACGCCCTGAAGAATGCAGTGGAGCACGGTGGAAAGGCGTCTGTGGGGGCTGTTGTGGGCAAAGTCCTCGCGGAAGACCCGTCCCTTAGACTACACGCGAAGGAAGTGGCAAAGGTCGTGGCGGAGGTCGTGGAAAGGGTAAACACGATGTCCCTGGAGGAGCAGAGAAGGGAGATGGAGAAGTTCACCTACGAGGTGAGGAGGGAGGAGAGGAAGGGGCTTCCACCACTTCCAGACGCAGAGAAGGGGAAAGTCGTCCTGAGGTTCGCGCCGGAGCCTGGGGGGTACATCCACCTCGGGAACCTCCGCGCCGCCATAGTCAACCACCTCTACGCGAGAATGTACGACGGTACGTTCATCCTCCGCTTTGACGACACGAATCCATACAAGGCGAAGCTCCCCTACTACGAGGTAATAATCAGGGATCTTGAGGACGTCGGAGTGGAGATCGATAGGGTTATTTACCAGTCAGACAGGCTGGACGTGTATCTTGACCACCTCAGAAAGCTCCTCGAGAAGGGCCTGGCCTACGCCTCCTTCGACCCTCCTGAGGAGATTAACAGGAAGAGAAAGGAGAAGGCGCCCCTCGAGGGGAGGGAGAGGAGCCCGGAGGAAAACCTTGAAATCCTTGACAGGACGCTTGAGGGGGAGTACTCAGAGGGGGAGGTGGCGTTCTTCCTGAAGGTCGACCCGGCACACCCGAACCCCGTCCTGAGGGATCCCGGGGTAGCGAGGGTGATAGACTCTGTTCCCCATCCCAGGGCCGGGTGGAAGTTCAACGTCTATCCTATGTACAACTTCGCGTGTGCCGTGGACGATGGGACCCTTGGCATAACCCACATCCTCCGAGGAAAGGACCACGAGAACAACGGGAAGGTGCAGGCGAAGATACAGGAGTATCTGGGGCTGAAAACGCCTGT
>JALTNN010000007.1 GCA_027000685.1 Microcaldota archaeon | reverse complement strand
TTGGCTTACACCCCCTTCATCCGTGCGCGTGGGTAAGAGGAAGGGGGTGTATTTATACGTGAGTTTTCACCGGCGGGGTGACGGTGTTTTACATAAACAGAAGGAGCGCCGGGGGTGGGATTCGAACCCACGCGGGGTTTCCCCCACCGGCTTAGCAGGCCGGCGCCTTAACCACTCGGCCACCCCGGCTCCGAGTGGGGCCGCCGGGATTCGAACCCGGGTCGCGGGCACCCCAAGCCCGTATGCTAGGCCAGGCTACACCACGGCCCCGCTGTTCTTGAATGAGATATAAAGGGTTAAAAATCGGGTATCCCCCTTTTTTCCATGGACAGGCCGGTTATTCGAGAGGGCAAGAAGGTAATTCTCACCCTCTTACGGGACGAAGACGTAGAGTGGTTATGGAGAGAGGTGAACAAGAGGGACACCCTTCCTGTAATGGGAATGTACGGCATTCTCTCCGTAGAAGACGAGAAGTCTTTCGTAAAAAGCGCGTACGAGGATAAAAACAAGCCCAAACTGCTCATCATGACAAAAGAGGGAGAGCGGATAGGAGTTATTGGAGTTAACAAATATAATAGGCTCTCGGGAACAGCAGAGATAGGCTACTGGATCGTTAGTAAAATGAGGGGAAAAGGATACGGAAAAGAGGCGTTGTCCTTGTTCTTGGATCTTCTTTTCAAGGAGCTAAACTTTCGTAGGGTTTACGCTTTCACCTACGAGACCAATTTGGCTTCGCAGAGAGTTCTGGAAGGAAACGGTTTCAAATTAGAGGGAAGGCTCCGGAAACACAGCTATTCAGGAAGTGAAGGGAGGTACGTTGATCTCCTTGTCTATGGCATCCTTAGGGAGGAGTGGAAGGGGAAGAAGAACTGACTTTCACCTCCCTTTCCTTCTAAACTTGCCGAGGCCCTTCTTCATTTCCTCGGCGGCCACGGAGTAGTCCACCTTGAGCTTGAGGGCTTTCAGGGCCCTTCGGAGAGCATAAGCCTTCAGCAGCGTCTTTACCGCCTCCCTCTCCTTCTTGTTCAGGTCGTCTGGAAGGCTCTCCGTGAGCCCGTTTATTACCCTGTTCACCTTCGGGCCGTTGACGGCGGCGATCACCTCGCCGAGGGTTCCCGCAGAGGCCTTCTTGCCCTTGACTATCTCGTCAACCGTGGTGTCCAGCTCAGATAAATCGAACGCCTCGTGGAGGTATCTCTCGAGCCGGGAGTAAATGGAATCGAGGATGCTTGAGAGAAAGAGAGCGTTTTCGAGCGGGGTGTTCTCGTGGGGTCGTGTCTTCTTAACGACGACCCAGTCTCCGTGCTTGGCGATGAACTGTATCGTGTCCTCCATGGTGTGAAGTAATGTGCCTTTTCCTTTTAGTCTTCACCCCACATTCCTCATTAGGTGGAGGAGCACGCCGTAGAAACGCTTAAAAAGATGGGATTCAGTGAGTACGAGGCGAGGGTCATCTACGCCCTTCTGAGACTCCGGGAGGCAGACGTCAAACTCATATCGCGGTACTCCGGCGTTCCGAGGACGAAGCTCTACGAGGTCCTCAAAAACCTGAGGAGAAAGGGCTTTGTGGCGGAGATAGAGACGAAGCCCCTCAGGTACTCCATAATAGACCCCGAGGGCTTCCTTGACAGGCTCTACGAGGAAAAGAAGAGGGAAGTAGAGAGGTTGAAGTTCGAGATCGAGACGCTCAAGAACATACTCCCAGCGTTAAGCGAGGAGAGCAACAACGCGGAGAACTATATCGTGAAGGTGGGGACGCCGCGGGACTTCATTAAGCTCGTGAAGAAGAAGATGAAGAGCCCCACCATTGTGGGCTACACGAGGGAGAGCGAACCCCTTCTGAAAGGCCTTGGAGACGAGTCATACAGGAGCCCGTTTGACTTCATACTCACCCCGACGGAGCTATACATGCCACTGAACCCTCTCGGGACGCCACAGAGAGAGTATGTGGTTGTCGTCTTCACGAATCCGTATATAATGGAGATGATAAGGCTCTGGGCCGTGGAGGTTCTATCCCCCTCCGAAGGCAAGTGAGATGATCTTCTCGAGCTCGGCATCGATGTACTTCTCCGAGGACAGGATGGAGACAAATGTGTAGGGGGTAAAGATCCCCTTCTCGGATACTATGCCCGTGACGAGGTGTGGAGGCGTTACGTCGAAGGCGGGGTTCCTCACGACAGCGCCCGGGAGCTCGGAGGGGTCTATTACCTCAGAAGGGTCCCTCTCCTCGATGGGCTCCTTGAAGCCCATTATGGTGGCAGGGTCGAACTTGAACGTGGAGGCCACCACGTAGTAGGGCACGCCGAACTCACGCGCCGAGAGGGCTATCAGGGCCGTTCCAACCTTGTTAATTATCCTCGCGTCCGCCGTTATCACATCAGCCCCCGTCAGATACAGGTCGACCTCCTTCATGAAGTAGTGGGCCGCGGAATCCACGATATACGTCACGTCAACCCCCATCTGGAGGAGCTCCTTCGCTGTCATCTTCCCCTGATAGAGAGGCCTTGTCTCGGTTACAATTACCCTGAACTCCTTCTCCTGGGAGGCCTTCTCGAACACCTTCATAAGGGTGGAGGAGTGGCAGTGTGTAATGACGGTGTAGCCGTCCTCGATGAGGCCCGACCCTATCTTAGCTATCCTTTCCACGATCTCCTCCCTCTTCCTCGCGTAGTCCTCGAGGACCTTTATGAGAGATCTCCTGAAGATCTCGCCCGGAAGGTCCTGCCTGTTCTTCATCTCTCGGAGCACGTAGGCCATGGCCTCTCTGAGGGCTGGTTCTGTAGGCCTGCTCTTCACGAGGAGCTTCACAGCCTCCGTTATTTCCTTTATGAGCTCTTCCTTGGACAGGTTTTCCGAGAGAAGCAGCGTGTATATGGCGGCGACGGCTCTCTCGGCCACCCTCCCCGCTCCCTGGATCTTCAGCTTCCTTATCGCCTCGTAAGTCTCCCTCACCGCCGGGTGTACCACGGGTTAAAGAGGGAGCTCAGTTTAATAACATTGACGTCCTTCTTCCACCATGGCGATGAGCAGGAGGCAGAAGATAATCGAGCTTCTCTTGGACACTGATAGGCCCCTATCAGTCGAGGAGATGTCGCGGATCCTCCACATCGACGTGGAGAACATCAAGGGGGACCTGTCAAGGATAGCAGAGGCGATGCACAGGAAAGGGTATAAGTTTGAGATCGTGCCAGGGAGGTGCAGGAAGTGTGGGTATGAGTTCGAGGCCTCGCTACACATCCCCTCGAAGTGTCCGAGATGCCACTCACAGTGGCTCGAGCCGCCGAGGTTCAGGCTGGTCAAGGCATGAACATCGTTTTCAGATCCCAGAGGAAGACAAAGACAAACACTATGAGGGAAAGTCCGGCTATCCAAACTCTGTAGGGGATCATCCTGCTCCTCTTCAGCTTGATGAGGAGGAGGGAGGGGACGACGCCCCCTGCGAGTATGAGGCCGAGCGAGCCGAAGACTATGGAGCCGAAGAACCTGTAGCCAAGAAGGAAGGCAACGAGCGGCGGTACGAGTACTATGGAGGCGGAAATAACTCTTTTTCTCAGGAACTCCCTCAGCATATCTGTTGTCCCGAGAGCGACGCCGAGAAACGACGTGAACATTGTGAAGAGGGGGATAAGGTAGGCTATTGGTGAAAACACGGCACCGAAGACATCAACGAGTCCAAAAATTGATATCTCGGGCGTGCTGTCGGCAAGTACACCGATGACAGAGAGTGAGAAGAGTACATAGACGAGGGAGGTGATTATGAACGAGTGGTATATGACCCTCGCGGCCGTTTCCTTGCTCCTGACTATCTTCACCACCTCGGGGATGATGAGGTGCGCGAAGAAGGCAAAAACAGAGACGGTGAATGCCGTGAAGAACGCATCGAGCTGGGCTTCCGTGAGGGGGATGTGGTAGGGGGTGATGTAGGGGATGGACCAGAGGAGGACGACGCCGAAGAGGATGAGGAGGAGGGTGACGGCGGCGGACTCGACGGCAGAGGAGAACCTCAGCCCCCTCACAACAGCATAGGAGAGTACGGCCCAGAGGAGGATGCCCGTCCAGAGGGTGTCCAGCCCGAGGAGCCTGTTCAGGGACTCGCTCATCCCACTAAGATAGGCCGTGAGCGCGCCATAGACTGCGAGTACGATGAGGAACATGAAGACGATGCCCCCGGTCCTCCCGAAGTGGTGCTCCACAAGCTCGAAGAGGTGATAGTTCGGGTTAGTCCTGTAAAGGGCCTCCACAAGAAAGAGCGCTGTTAACATCATGAGGAAGCCGGCGAGGAGTATGGACACGCTACCCCAGAAGAAACCGAGGCCCTTTATTGCGTAGGGGAGGCCAAGGACACCCGCACCTATCTGCGTGCCGACCACTAACGCAACTGCCTTCCAGTACTCCTTCCCCACTTCAAGAAATGCGTCCCTCAGGTTTTTATTCGGGACGGATACGTAAAGACCTCCAGGCCGTCGAGGGTGATGCCGAAAAGCGTTACACCGAGGGACTCCGCCACGCTCGCGGCGAGGTCGCTCGTACCGCTGAACGACCCGAGTATGGGTATCCCGAGGTAGGCTGCCCTCACCACGTCCTCTGGAAGGATATGGTGGGAAATAACAATGAAGGAGGAGCGGAGGTCAAAGTGATCGAAGACAGCCCTGCCAACGACCTTGTAAAAGGAGTTCTGCGGGTGGACGTCCTCGGAGAAGAAGAGGTAGCCATTGACGTCCGAAATGATGGAGTAGGGGAGGTTCCTCGCGTTATTCATCACAGAAGCAAGCTTTTCGTAGATCTTCTCTGTAGTAACGGAGAAGGGCGAGGTCACGGGGGAGAGGTCGATGAGCTCAAGGGGCTCGACCCCCCTTTCCCTCAGGTACCTCATCCTGAACTCGAAATCCGGGGAGGCCGTCACCTTTATCTCCCCGTCCTCCACCGTAATACCCTCCACCGTCCCGGGATCCTCGATGTATCCGTTAGAATGCAGGAAGCCCATGGCAAGCTCCTTCAGGTGTACAGGAACAGCTGACACCTCTGTTATCTTTTCTCCGTTCACAACAATGTCGTAATACCTCACCTGTACCGCCTGACCCCACTCAGGCTTAAAAGAACGTTTACCCACTCTGTAAACTCGAATAGGAGTCACCGCCTCCATTCCCTCGCCCCCCTACTACCTCCGTAGAAAGGGCTTTAAGGCATGGATCTTAAGATGTCTATCAGGGAGCGTTATGTTGGTATGGTATTCGAAGGTGATGTCATGAGGTTTCTGACCTTCTCCGACATTCACGGGGACTTTACGGCGGTAAAAAAGCTACTCGCGACGGATGTTGATCTATACGTCTCTGTAGGGGACATTTCCAGGGGGGACAGGGACAGCTTCATCGAGTTCATGAGGCTTTGCGGACAGAAGAGGGTGTTCGCCGTGCCCGGCAACAACGACAGGCCGGAGTGGATACCCAACTACATGAACCTCCACGGTGAGAAGAAGACGTTCATGGGCGTGACGTTCGGGGGCCTCGGCGGGTCTCCCCGCACTCCCTTCAACACGATATTTGAGTGGGAAGAGGACTACGCCTACGAAGTCCTCGAGAAGATTGGCTACGTTGACGTGCTCGTTTCCCACGCCCCGCCTTCAGGTACCGTTCTCTCACTAACCTATTCAGGAAAGGA
Organism: Microcaldota archaeon; assembly: GCA_027000685.1. Taxonomy (GTDB): domain Archaea; phylum Iainarchaeota; class Iainarchaeia; order JAADDC01; family JAADDC01; genus WANZ01. The sequence continues at coordinate 2,554 of JALTNN010000007.1, read as the reverse complement.
GGCGGGAAGCGAGGCCGTTAGGTGGTACATAGAAGAGTACGTGCCGTCCGTTGCTGTCGTCGGACACATACATGAAAGGGGAGGGAAGACTGAGAAGTTAGGCGGCACGACCGTGATCAACCCGGGGAAAAGCGGGGCGATCATTGAGATCAGTCCAGGCGAAGAGCCACGTATTCTCTGGTTATAGGCCTGCCGTCCCTCTCCGTCACGAGGGTGTGGGATATCTTCATGGTGGCCCCTATGTTCCTCATCCTCCTCCCTATCTTCTCGGCCACCTTCTTCGAGCCGAGGAGTATGTCTATGCCGTTTTTCCGGGGTATTTCCTTTGCTATGAAGGCTTTCGGATCTTTTTCCCTCGTGAGTTGGTCGATCACCCTCCTGTAGAGCTCCTCCCACCTCTTTCCCCTGAGCTGGAGGACGGCCTCGTAGTAGCCCCCGGCCCGCCTCGCACAGACGGGGCACTGCTCTTTTACCTTTCTCACCACACCGGCGAACCTGTACTGTAGTGGGGTTCCCCCAATGACTCCCGTGAGTATGCCCCTGAAGGTGAAGGAGGTCTCGTCCTCGTTCGTCACGGCAATCGTTATGGAGGGGTGCGTAACGTCGGGGGAGGCCTTCACATGCCTCGAGATCCACTTCGTGAGCGAGTCGAGCCTGGGCTCCGTCCACTTCCCGAGGAACATCCTCCCACAGGTGGGGCACACCTTCACCTCGAGCGTCCTCTCCTCCACGGGGGGATTCAGCTCGAGATAACACTCCCTGCAGAAGAACCCGATGAAGGGAACTTCCCTCTCGTTCTTACCACACCTTGGGCACACCTTCACTTTAATAACGGGTTACCGCCCTCTTTATAACCGCGATGATGAGAACGGGTGTATCCGAGGGGTGAGGAGACCACTCTGTCCTGAGCGTGATCCCATGGAATGGGTGGTAATGTCGCTGCTCCCCTTTGTGGAGAACAGGGGAGGCATTCCGGTTGCCATTATGTCAGGGATAGATCCTCTTACGGCCTGGATCATCTCTTCTTCCCTCTCCTTCCTCGGGGGGTTTGTGATCTACATCCTGCTCGGCAGGCTGGAACCGGTGCTGAGGAAGTCGCCGCTCTCCCCGTTGTTTAATAGGGTGGTGGACAGGGTGAGGGAGAAGGGGAGGAGGTACATCGAGAGGTTCGGGGGTTTCGCCCTCTTCTTCCTCGTGGCGATTCCCTTTCCCGGGAGTGGTGCGTACACGGGAGCGTTGTTCGCCTACCTCTTTAAAATATCCCTGAAGGCCACCGTGACCGGTCTTCTGACCGGCGTGCTGGTGTCAGGCCTCTTCATTCTCACGGCTTCGGTTTCCCTAATGGCTCTAATATGACGACCTCCGCCCCCTTCACGAGATCAGCGAACCTTTCCGGGTCCTTTTCTAATCCCTGGAGGAAATTGTAGTGCATGGGGATGACGAACTTCGGCTGAATTACTTCCACGGCCTTTGCGGCCTCCACCTCGTCCATGGTGTACGTTCCGCCGATGGGGGCCAGGAAGACCGTTACCCTCCCCTTCAGGGACTCCATCTCGGGAATGAAGTCCGTGTCACCGGGGTGGTAGACTGTGACCCTGCCGAACCTCACGAGGAAACCCACGTAGTCCTTTTCCCTCGGGTGGAACCTCTTTGCCGGGTTGTATGACGGGACCGCCTCCACCCCTATCCCGTTCCACTCCACCACATCACCGGGCCTCACAAACACCGCGTCCCTGAGCTTTCCCCTGCAGGTCTCGGCAGCCACAACATAAGTCCCGTCCTTTCTTATCTTGTGGAGGGCGTCGAGGTCGCAGTGGTCGAAGTGGTCATGAGTTATCAGCACAAGATCTGCCTTTTCGGGGTTCTCGTCGAGGATGTAGGGATCCACATACACCGTGAGTCCCCTGAACTTCATCCTAAATGTGGCGTGGCCCACCCATTCTATGCGAACGCCGTCCACCTCGAACTCCTTCATAAGATCACCCCCTCAGCCGGTTCGCAGCTCATCATCCTGTGGTCAGCGGTTGTACACGTCATCACTGTAACAATATTTCTCCTAACGTGTTAAAGCGTGTTACCTAAAGCTCCCCCTCTCGGGATCCACGTCGGAGTGGTATTCGCACTCGGGGCACACCCAGACATCCCCAACCCTTATCATCTCGTGTCCGCAGTTGGGGCACCTCTCAGTACTCTTCCCCCTGCCAGTGTCCGTCATACCTCCCGCTCACCCCCTCGTTCTTCACGAATACGAGCTGGACCCAGGCCTCTTCCACGTGTATTCTCGCCTTCAGCGGTATCAAGAACAGCTGGTTCCACTCACCTTCGTAGCCCGGATCGAACACAGCGGTCTGGCTCTTTACAATCCCCAACCTGTTCAGCGTACTCCTCGGATAGGCAAAGCCCGTGTACTCGAGCGGAACCTTTACCCTGGGGAAGACGACGTAATACCTGCCCGGTTCGAGCACCCAGAAATCCCCCTCGGGCTTTACTTCCTCAAGGGCCTCCTGGAGCGGGACGAATTTTCCCTCCATAAAGAAACCGCGTTTCTTCCCGT
>JALTNN010000006.1 GCA_027000685.1 Microcaldota archaeon | reverse complement strand
GAGAGGGCGAACGTCAGGCCTGCGAGCGCCCCCGTCATCTCCACGAGGGCGTCGTTCAGGCCGAGGATGACGGAACCGAGATACCTCGACAGCTCGTCCTCAACTATCCTCTCAAGATCCCTCTCGTGTCCCCTCTCCTCCTCGAGGATCTCCTTCAAGAGAGGGAACCTTCCCGTGAGCTTCGAGTACTTCACCTGAACCCTCTCCTCACCCCTCTCCATGAGCCTGATGGCGAAAGTTATACCGAATACCCTGGCGAGGAGCGTGTAGAAGAAGACTTTCCTCATGTCAGGCTTCGGTTCTTCCCCCGTTATCTCGGAGAACATCCTGTAGTGCTTCATCTCCTCCTCTGCTATCTTCCTCAAGACCTTCCTATCTTCCCCTCCCACGAGCTCCGCCAGTTTAAGATAGACGAGGTGCTCCGTGATCTCGTTCCTCTGTGCCTCGACAAGCTCCTCCACAGGAAGGATAAAATCCCGCACGCCTTTAAATCAGGAAGCCTTTGTAATACCGGAGGTGATCCCGTGGGCATAAGGAAGAAGGACACTTCCAGGTTCAAGAAGCCCCATGCCATGCAGAGGTGGAAGTGGAGAAAGAAGAAGATGAGGAGGCTCAAGAGGAGGAGGAAGGCCCTGAGGAGGTAACGGATTTAACTCCTCGCCGGGAACTTATCTACGGGCGGTCTGGCTGCGCGGGGGGACTGGTGAACCACCGTCGCGAGGACCGCCCACACCCTTCAACCTCGAGGTGGTCCGTTGGAGTACAGGAGGAGGGAGTTCCTGAAGAAAGCCCTCTACGCACTACCGTTTCTCTCAGGGATTCCGGTGGAGGGGAGGACACTCCTCAAGAGGCACCTGACGTCACGGGGGGTAACAACACAGAAACCGCACGTCGTGGAGGTGGAGCACGGGGGTAGAAAGATCGTCATCGTGGGAGTGAGGCACCTCGGAAGCTATGCGAAGTACGTGATCCCGCACATCGAGAACGCGGAACGGATAGTGGCAGAATACGGCATCCACAATGCCATACTCAGGGCAGCACCCGAGCTTTCAGACAGGCTGACGGTCTTCGATCCCCCCGGAACGGTTCTTAGGGACGTCTCGGATGCAACGGTGTTGCTACCGCTGTTCCTACTTCCCGGTGCTCTCCTCAATAGGAGGAGGTTGCTCAAGGGCTTCCTTCTGGCCACGGTCTACAAGATCACCTCGCTGGCGGGGACGAGCTTTCCCAACCCCCTGTGGAGGGGGAGGGAGTTCCAGGCCTACAAAAAACTTATGGAGGAGCTTGAGAGGGTGGAGAAAGGGAGAAGGGTGGCCGTCGTTACGGGAGCCTACCACGTGGAGGGGATCGTCCGACTCCTGAAGGATCCGACCTACAGGTGGCTGATGGAGAGGCTGTACGGAAAGGTGGTGTAGGTGAGAAATATTATACGGCGAGTCTTATCGTTTGAAGTGGAGAACATTCCTGGACAACTTTACCACATATATCTTCCCCCTGTAGTTAACCACAAGTACCACCGGCTTGTACCTCGTACTCATACTGACCAAGGGGACATTATGTAAGGGTACAAACCTTCCAACTCTCCCCTGATTATCGATGGCCACGTAGCCAACATCTCCCCTTTCTCCCCTGAGAAAGACGTGTATCCCCTCATCTCTGTGTATCCCCGAAGTGGTTCGGTGGTAAAGGGCAACATTCCTCCACCTTTCCAAGTTTAAAATCGGACTGTAAGTGAGTTCCTCCCCATTATTTGAAATACTTACGCCGGAGTTCCCCGTTACAAAACTATGCGTCTCACCCTTCTTCATTTCATATACAAATCCTTCATCAACAGCGTTTAGAGCACTTGAAAGTCCTCTCACGTAGATCCTTGTCAAAGAACCGCTCTCTTTACTTTTTGCAACAAGCCTACGAATCTTCTCGAGAACCTCCCTCATACTCTCAAAACACCAGTAGGGAAATTTATTCCTAACGTCAGGGAAAATGGGAAGTAGCGGGGGATTGGGAGATAATCTTAAGGGT
>JALTNN010000005.1 GCA_027000685.1 Microcaldota archaeon | reverse complement strand
GCCTTGAGCTTTTCTCCCAGCTCTCCCCGGAATTCAACGATTTTACCGCCCTTTATAGTTATCATGCCCTCACCAAGCTCCCTGAACGAGTGGAATACTACCTTGCCCTCCACATTGCTCTCCTTGGGCGCGATATAGACGCTGCCGGCCGGGAGGTTGCCAAATCTGCCCGGTTTGGAGTAGTCCCCATCGTCGAGTATCCACTTCCTGTCCGAGACGTCGAGCCTGAGGAGTGTTCCGTACCGGTTCGTGATCTTTATGATGTGGGCATTCTTCACAGCCTTGTAAACCCTCTCAGTTATGCTCTTGAGCTCCTTGTAGTCCACGTCCACGGCCCTCCGTATCATCTCCTCCGTGATCATGGGGAGGGTGGCCCCTCGGGCCCCGGCTTCCGTGGCTTCGTGGCGGGCCTTTGTATGGGTGAGGGAATACGTGGTTGGAGCTATGAACACGTCTGCGCTCTTCATCGCCTGGGCTACCACACGCGGGGGCTCTGCACCGTGATAAGAGGTGGGCTTCATGACTATGAACGAGACAACCCCTCCCACAGCCTCCGCAGCCAGGGCAAAAGCCCTGCCTATTTCCTCCTTGTTGTGGTCCGTTATGATGGCGACTTCCTCACCCGGCCTTATCGCCAGGGACTCGGTGACAGCCCTGAAGACTCCGCGCATTATCCCTATCATGTTAAAGATATAGCCCCCGTACTCCTTAAAACGGAAAATCGGACAGCACCCCGTAGCGTTTTTTATACACTTCGAACGTTATGGAAGGTGTCGGAGGTGGGAACATCGGTGCCGGAGCGGAGGGAAAGAGGGCTGAATATACGGAAACTCGCTGATTTTTGCTCAAAGACAGGAATAGCCTTCCCTACGGCCGAGGAATACGGCGGCTTATCTGGATTTTACGACTGGGGTCCCAGGGGTTCCCAGCTGAAGAAAGGCGTGAAGGACGTGTGGTGGAGCTACTTCGTGGAGAGGAAGGAGTTCGTGGTAGGGCTTGACGGGAGTATTGTGACGCATCCCCGTGTGTGGGAGGCGTCGGGCCACGTTGACGAGTTCCACGACCCTGTCACGAGGTGTTCCTCATGCGGAAGGGTGTACAGGGCGGATCACCTCGTGGAGGAAGTGCTTGGTAAGAACGTGGAGGGGATCGAACTCGAGGAGTTGAACAGGGTGCTGAGGGATGTGAGATGTCCGGCCTGTGGAGGTGAACTGGAGGAGGCCAGCTACTTCAACCTCATGTTTGAGACCGAGGTAGGGCCATACGGAGGAGTGAAGTCATACCTCCGTCCCGAGACGGCACAGCTGATCTTCGTGGACTTCCCGAGGCTTTACATCGCGAACCGCAAGAGGATGCCGTTTGGGGTTGCACAGATAGGCAAGGCGTTCAGGAACGAGATAAGCCCAAGGAACTTCCTATTCAGGCTGAGGGAGTTTGAGCAGATGGAGATAGAGTTCTTCTTCGACCCGGAGGACGACAGCTGCCCTTACTACCACGAGGTGGCCGATTACGAGGTTCTGACGCTTACGGTGGAGGACCAGGAGAAGGGACGGGAGGGAGAGGTGAGGAAGGTCTCGGAGGTGGTGGCGGATTACCCCGGGAGGGAGTGGATGGTGTACTGGATTGTAGAGTCGCTGAGGTTCTTCGAGCTCGTGGGCGTAGACATGGAGAGGATCAGGATAAGACAGCAGTTGCCGGAGGAGAGAGCCCACTACTCCGCTGACACGTGGGACGTGGAGTTCCGCTTCGATGACCTGGGGTGGAAGGAGATAGAGGGGATAGCACATCGCACAGACTACGACCTGAAGAGACACAGGGAGTTCTCGGGTAGTGAGAAATACGCGGTGAAGAGGGAAGACGGAACCCCCTTCATCCCCTGGGTCATAGAGCCCTCCTGGGGGGTCGAAAGAACAGTCCTCACCATCCTCTACTCCTCCTACCGGGAGGACGAGAAGAGGACGTACCTCGCACTGAAGCCGTGGGTGGCCCCTGTCCAGGTGGCCGTTCTTCCCCTTGTTGCTAAGGATGGGTTGCCGGAGAAGGCCAGGGAGGTGGCCGAAGTACTGAGGAAGCACTTCAGGGTAGAATACGATGAAAAGGGGAGCGTGGGAAGGAGGTATAGGAGGCAGGACGAGATCGGTACGCCTTACGCCGTCACCGTGGACTACCAGACCCTCGAAGACGCCACTGTCACCGTGAGAGAGAGGGATACCATGGAGCAGGTGAGGGTGGAAATAGGAGAGCTCGTCTCCTACCTCCGGGAGAGGGTAACGTGGTGAGCTTGGAGGAGGTAGAGGAGAGGATAAGGAGGTGTACCCGTTGCCCGCTCCACCTCACGAGGACAAACCCCGTTCCGGGCGAAGGGGGCTTCCGAAAGGGAGTAATGTTCGTCGGCGAGGCGCCCGGGAGGAACGAGGACCTTGAGGGAAGGCCCTTCGTGGGAAAGGCGGGCAAGCTCCTCGACGAGCTCCTCCTCTCCATAGGTCTCACGAGGGAGGATGTTTACATAACGAACGTCCTCAAGTGTAGGCCACCAGGTAACCGGGATCCGGAGCCGGACGAAATAACAGCGTGCTCCCCGTACCTCGAGGAACAGATACGCCTGCTCTCCCCCAGACTCATTGTCACCCTCGGGAGGTTCGCTTGGGCGTGGACGTGTGAGAGGTTCGGCATTCCCTACCGGAAGCTGACGGAGGCAAGGGGGAGGCTGTACAGCTCGTCCACCCTCTACGGCGTCGTGAGAGTCTTCCCGACATTTCACCCGGCGGCCGCCCTCCGGAGGAAAGATGTGGAGGACATCCTCAGGGAGGACTTCCGGAGGATCTCCGAGTTATTAACATCTCTCTGAACCTCTTCGCGTCCTCATACATCCACACGTTGTTGAAGACGACGTAAACGTTCCCCCCGAGTTCAAGCACTTTCTCCATAAGCCAGAGGAGGTCCTTCTCAGTATACCTGTACCGGTACATCCTCGGCCCCGGCGGCGAACCGTGGAGCCGGAAGTAGTACACCCCCTCTGTGACGGGGGAACTTGCGAACGGGTCGACCACGTGAACCACGTTAACCTTTTCAGCGAGTTTCCTCACCTCTTCCTGAGCCCAGCCCCTGAATTCCACACCGTAGGTGTACCTGTCCGGAAGACTGTTAATATAGTCGGTCACAGCCTTCAGGTTCTCCTCTGAAAATCTGAAGCTCTTTGGGGACTGAAAAAGGACGAAGAACGCCTTCAGAGCTCTCACTACCTCAAGGAACTCCTCCGTGACGTCTTCTACACCCCTGTAGCAGTTCTCGTGGGTTATCGTTCTAGGCGCCTTGACGCTGAAGAGAAACTCCTCACCCACCTCTCTCCTCCACCTCTCCGCCGTCTCCGGCCGTGGCAACCTGTAGAAGGTGGAGTTCACCTCTACGAAGTTGAACAGTCTGGCGTAGGCATTCAAAACCGATGTGAACCGATTTTTCCAGTCTTCGCCGAAGAAGAACTTTGGCCTGAAGTAGTTCCACCCGGCACACCCTACAACAACCCGAGGATCCTCTCCCTCGATGCTATCACCTCCCCCACTACATTCCACGTGTTAAGGGGCTCGTCCCAGATCGACACCCTCAGGTCCTCGCCGTACTCCTCGACAAAGGGTCCTCCCGCGAATGCACCCACAAGTACGGCTACTTTGCCCTTCAACCAGTCCCAATCCCTCTTCTCTCCCTCTTCTGAGAGGAGCACGATGGTGTAGCTCTCCTCCCTCCATTTGTCCAACAAATCGTGAATATTTGTGTTCAGCGGATGAATCCTCGGGGTGTCCATCCCCCTGAGGACTTGGCTCACTATACCTATGAACCTCGAGTAGCCCCGGGGGAGCCTCGTCCCCTTCTCCACATGAAACACCTTTCCTTCCACCGTGTGGACGTAGACGTCAAGAAGTCCCCTCTTTGCAAGGGGGCTTTCAAGGGCGTAGAGGAGCGTGTAGTGGACGATGTCGGGCCTTCCCCATTTTCCAGGATGTTCCCACTCTCTCATGAACTGGAAGTGATAGTTGACATCCAGAACAGCCTCGTGAGGCTTCCTCCCAAAACGCTTACACCAGTTCCTAACAGCTGGGTGATCCCTGTGCTCCTTCGGGACGAGGGCAAGTGCTGACTCCACGAGGAGAAGCCTCATCTCCTCCACGTTATTAATAACCCCTCCACCCCTCTTTTTATTGTGGATGTTGGGAGGCTCATGGAGGAGGGTAGGAGGTTCCTCTCGAAGCTCCCCCGTTCCGGCCGCCTGCTCATTGTGGCGGACGACGACGCCGACGGAGTCCTCTCGGCCCATCTCTTTGCCCGCTACGTCCACAAGAGGAACCCCTACCTCTCTACCCTCATCACAATCACCCAGAGGGAGCGGATGACGGACATTTTAGCCGAACACCCGGACTACACACCCGTGCTACTTGACCTCTCTCCCACTCCCCAGCTTGCGGGATACCTCGACGAGACGGGGAGGAAGGCTTTTGCCGTTGACCACCACCCCTGGAACGAACACCCGCACACCCTCACGGGCTACAATCCCCACCTCCTCGGGGTGCCGAATGCCTCGAAGTACAACACGGGATTCCTCGTCTATCTCCTCTTCAGGAACGAGATAAACAAGTCTGGAGACCTCTGGAAGGTCGCCGTCACCTCCTTTGGAGACTCGTGCTACGACTATCTCAAGCCCTACTACTACGGGTTGGACGAGAGGACTGTGGAGCTGGCGGCACACATGGTGGGCTCCGTTTCCCCCGAAAAACTTCCGGTCCTCTTCAGCGTCCTCGAAGAGACCAAGGACATAGGCGAGTTTGTCGGCAACGAGGAGCTGCTCAGGATGAAGAGGGAGTTTGAGAGGGGACTTCACGATATCCTTTCGAACCTTGACAAGTACCTCGTGGAGGGAGGAAAGAACTACCAGATCATTGTGCTCCCCCCTGAACGCGCTCGTTTCAAGTCTGCCGTGGCAACTGTGGCCTCAAAGAGGAACCCCGATGTCCTCTTCGCGGTAGGGATCCTCGAGGACGGGATCTACAACTTCTCCCTGAGGTACCAACAGGCTAGGGAGAGAAAGGTTCACCTGGGCGTCTTCGCGTCCAACCTCGGACGGCGATGGGGGACGAACGGCGGGGGACATGCGCCGGCTGCTGGCCTCAGGGTTCCAGAGGACAGGCTGGACGAGTTCATAGCCGAGGTCAGGAAGCTCCTTTCTTGAGCTCCGAGACGACCTCCCTCACAACCTCTTCCGGGTCTCCCTCGACGTATAGAAACGCCCTTTCACCTTTACCGCCGCCTTTCGCACCGCGCTCTCTCAGCCTGCCCGCCACCTCCTCTGTCCACTTACCAAACACCATGATGTTTGGCCTCCCTACCCTTGCCACCACGATGAGATCCTTCCCGTAAGCTTCGTAGATCATGGCGGCCAGCCTCGGATCCGATCTCCCTATGACAACGACCCCACTTTTCACATCCTTCGCGAGCTCAGCGGCCAGATCCTTCCTCATCCCGTCAAGCTCCTTCTCGAGCTCCTTTACCTTCTCCATGAACTTCCTTGCCGTCGCCGGAACCTCCCTCCACCCTACCCTGAACACCTCCGACGTCTCCCTGAGAACATTCACCAATTCTTGGACATATTCTACGGCCGCCTCGCCCGCCTTGAAGACTATCCTCTCCACACCGTCTGCCACACTCTTCCTACCCACGATCTTGATGAAGCCCACCTCTCCCGTCCTGCTTACATGTGTTCCGCCACAGGCCTCCACGTCTATTCCGGGGATCTCCACTATCCTCAGTGTTCTCCCAGGAACGGCTCCTCCCTGATATATGGTCGTGCCGAACCTCCTCTCCGCCTCCGTCCTGCCCAGCCAGTACGTCCTCACCTCCACGTTATCCCTCACGATCCTGTTGGCTTCCCTCTCTATCTCGTCGAGCTCCTCCCTCGTTATGGCCCTGAAGTGGGAAACGTCGATGTGTGCTTCGTCCTCTCCCTTGTGTGCACCTTCCTGCCAAACATGATGACCGAGGACCCTGCGGGCGGCTGCGAGGATGATGTGGGTGGCGGTGTGGTGTTTCATGAGCCTGCTCCTCCTCCCCCAGTCAATAATCCCCCTAACTTTCACACCCTTCCCGAATTTCCCAGGATCCTCTACCCTGTGCAGCACGACGCCGTCCACCTTCTGGACGTCGAGCACTTTCACGCCGTTCAGCTCTCCCCTGTCGGCCTCCTGACCGCCACCTTCCGGATAAAAGGCCGTCCTGTCGAGAATCACCCACCCCCCTTCTACACCCAGCACCCTTGCCTCGAACTCCCTCAGATAGGGGTCTTGGTAGAACAGCAGCTCCGTCTTCGGGTACTTAGAGGCATCTACCTTCACCGTCCTGTCCTTCTTCTCTGTCTTCTCAGCCCCCTCCCTCAGGGTGGAGTAGAAGCCTTCCGGTACTTCGATGTCCAGCCCCTCTTCCCTCAGGAACGTCTTCACGTCCTCGGGGGTTATCCCGTAGCTCTCGTAGAGGAGCCTAAGATCATCGAGAGTTATACCTCCCTTCTTCCTCGCAAGTACGGTCACCTTCCTCCTTCCCTTCTCCTTCGTGGCCCTGTACTTCTTCTTCTCCTCTTCCATAACCTCCGCTGCAAGCTCGACGGCATCACCGAGCTCCGGGAACATCCTGCTCTGGTCTTTCGCGACGAGGGAGAAGAGATGTGGATAGTCGAGCATCCACCCGAACCTCTCCTCGAAGGCGAACACCCTCCTCGCTAATACCCTGAGGTTATAACCACCTCCCACATTTGACGGAAACGCACCGTCTCGGATGGCAAACAAGAGCGTCCTAAGGTGGTCAGCGACGGCGTAGGCGCTCGCGAGCTCCTCATATTTCTCGAAGAAGCCGGGGAACCCGAGTTCCCTCTCGATCTCCCTCTTCAATCCCGCAGTGTCCTCCACCTCGTCGAAGTTCAGCCTTCCAGCCAGGGAATAGAACCGCCTTAGGACGTCCTCCGGCACGTCAACGGAGATGTTCTCCACGAGCTCCCTCACAGTGCGGGGGAGTACCACCTCGTAGGGGGTGTTAGTCCCGTTCCTTATCCAGGCAAACCTAGACAGGCCTATCCCATGGTCGAGAACCCTGATGTCGAGCTCCCTATATCCACTTGGAGTTTCCTCGTACTGCATGAACACCACATTTCCGAGCTCGAGCCCCCTCGCGAAGTACTCCACGGAGGGCCCGAAGTTACCTCCACCAGCCCACACGTCTTCGTGGAAGACCACTTCTTCCCGGGGTATCCCCACGACCTCCGTCATGTACCTGAAGATCTGCTCCACGGCCTCTTCCTTCCACACCACGTCCTCCTCTCCGTTAAAGGCGTGCTGTCCCACCATGACGAACGAGGTGAAGTGCCTCCCGGAGAAGCCCACGTTCTCGACGTCCTTGAACCTGAGAGAGGGCTGTGGTATGAGGAGCGGGTTGGCGGGCGGCTCCACCTCGCCCCTCACCACGTAGGGCTGGAACACCGCGATGGAGGCTATAGTGAAGAAGAGGTCATCCCTCCATCTTGCCACCACGGGGTACCTCGAGATGACTGTGTGGCCGTGCTTCTCGTAGAACTCCGCCATCTCAAACCACGTGTCCTCGTAGCCCCTCTTTCTCCCGAGGGGCTCGCCTATGAACTGGTAACCTGTATGTTCTGGCTCTCCACAGCGCTCCCTCTCCTCGTCAAGCGTCCAGAAGTACTTCCCACACGAGCACTTCTTCCTGACGAAGCCCTCCCTCTCGAAGAACTCGAGTTTGTAGTGCTTCTCCCACTCCTTCGAGAACTTTTCCTTCAGGGCCTTCTTGTCCACCACCTTAAAAGTTGTGCGGGAAAGGGTTAAAACATCAGAAGTAGTCCTCGAGCGTTACCTTCCTCTTCTCCCTCGGCTCCTCCACCTCCAAGTAGTCAAGGAGCGTGCCCGTCCTCTTCTCCCGAACTTCCTCCTCCTCGGTGAAGAAGCTGTCAAGGGTGTTCATGGCAGTCCCACTTATAAGCCTCATGAACTTAGACGGGTTCGTGTATCTGTCGAACACGTAGAGTATCTTATCGTACCTTCCGGCGATCTCCTCAATGTAGGGCATCGGATAGATCTTCATCCCCTTTCTCACCACGTGCGAGACAGTCCTCGCGAACATAGACTTCGTTACCTTCTTCCTTCCGAGGAGGTCAGGGTCGAGCGCGTACACCCAGGGTATCCTGTCTCCTCTGACGTACCTCACCTCCGGAAACTCCCTCATCTCGGCTTCAGCGGCGTAAACGCCCGCGGACCCCTTCGAGTCGTATTCATCGAGGTTCTTGCCGAGCTCCGTGAACCTCACGAAGAGCTCTATGGGGTACTTCCC
>JALTNN010000004.1 GCA_027000685.1 Microcaldota archaeon | reverse complement strand
CGTTACACCATCTGTCTTTATCCCCGTGTTGTACGTTGCCAGTGCCACTATAACACCCAAAAGGAACATCAGGTTCAACACCCAGCTCAGGGACGCCCCGGGTGCGAGTAGGGGTCCGAGGAACGCCAGGAAGAGTGCTATCCAGTGGACGGTACCTACCCACTCCATGGGAAAATATTACCTCTAAACGGTTATAAAAACCCCTTCCTCTTCAGGGCCTTTATGGTACCCGAGACTACTGTGTAGGGGACGAACTCCTCCCTTCCGAGCACGAGGGCACCCCTCACCACGTCGGCCCACTCCCTCGCCACACTCACTAATACACCCTCTCCAACCGGTTCTATCCTCACTCTCGCCGAAGCAGATCCCCACACACCGAGCAGACGGACTACCTTCTCTTTTACCCACTTTATGGGGTCTCCTGGTCTTCCAAGGAGAAACTTCACCAGGATCCTCCTTCTTTTCAGCCTGTAGGTCGGCTTAAGGGGCTTCAACTATCTCACCCCACCTCTTCGAAACCGCCGAGAACGCGTCCTCCCTTGACATCCCAAGGAGCACTCCTATCATCGCCCTGTCCCGCGGGCTCCTCATCTCATAGACGCTCCTCGCCCCCGACGCTATGACTATGGGAACGCCAGCCCTCCTCACGAGCCTCACCCACTCCATATACCTCTCGAGAGACCTTTCATCGATGTCTGATGTGAAGAAACCGAGGAACACCCCGTTCTGCTTTGCGAGCGAGAGGAGGGCCGCGTCCACCCTGTCGATGAAGATCGCCCTGTACCTCGTGACACCCCTCTTTGCCTCGGAGATGTCCCTCGAGATGAGAACACCCTTTACGCGGTGCAGGAGAGTGTCTCCCCATACCCCTGCGATCCTTCTCATCTCTTCATCCGGTTCCACCCTCACGAGGTCGTAGTACTTCACCCTCCCACCAACTTCCTCGCTATACGTAGGAAGTTCTCGTATTTAGCGGGGTACGCCTCGAGCTTGAACACGACCTTTATCACACCACTCGTGCCGAGGACGAGCTTCCCTTTGTACGCCTCCTGCTTGTCAAATCGCAGGTGTATCTGACCAAACTCGTCCAGAAACTCTTCTATCCGTTCCCTGAGGAGCTCCCTGTCATCCTCTTCAATAGCGTTCCACACGTGCTCCCAGATCTTCCTCGCTTCCCTCTTCCCGGCCTCGTAGATTATTGAAAGAAAGACGTTACCGTAAACACCCTTGTGCTCTGAGACACTCACGTCACCTTCCTCAATCCACGGAACCACAGTCCTCACTGCTTGGAGTACCTTTCTCGGATCTTCCGTTGATCTGACGAAGGCCCGGAGGAAGAACCTCTGGATCATTTCAGCTTCCTCGCATTAGCCTTGAGGCTCGGTCTGGCCTTTTCAACACCTTTGCCTTTCCACCTGAGCCCTCTTCCCTTTCTCCCCGCGCTCGTCTTGCCCCTGAATGCCCTACCCCTGTGCTGTGGCTCGCATATCCAGTTGAGATCCGGATCGCTCTTTATGGCCGGGTGGTGGGGGTCAACGAGGATGACCTCGTAGTAGTAGTGTGTGCCGTCCTCCCCCACATAGTAGGAGTTAAGCACCTCGAGGTTCCTGTACTTCGTATTTGCCCTTATCTCCGCAATTCTCTGGATGGAAATCCTCCTTGAGAGCTTCTTCACCCCCATCCTCTTGGGCCTTCTTCCCTTGTTGGGCCTGATGTGCCTTCCGGTACCCTTCCTCACCCTCACCCTGACGACGATGATCCCCTGCTTCGCCTTGTAGCCGAGCTCTCTCGCCCTTGTTATGTTAGAAGGCCTCTCTATCCTAACCACTGCGGGCTGTCTCCTCCATTCGAGGAGCTTCTCCTTCAGCCTCTCCTTGTAGTCGTAGAACTCATCCCTGTCGTGGGAGTACTCCTTCTGGAGGATGCTTCTCACATACTGGTACATACCCATCCATACCACCTCCGGCGGTTCGGGGTCTCCACATTCCGCCGCACGTATCTGGGGGGAGTAAACGTTAATAAACTTCGCCCGCATCGGGGATCGTCTTCCACCGCTCGAGGAGGTGACGCCTCATCCCCGCAATCACACGCTTGAACATCTCCTTTAGCCTCTTACTGTCACCCACCAACTGATCCATGTGCGGCTCGAGCCTCTGCTCGGTCTCATCCTCTAAGTAGTCCGCGAGGTCCGCCAGTCTGGAGAGGGCCTCCCTGTAGTAACTTACCAGCTCCCTGTCTATGACGTCGGCCTCTCTCGTTACCACGTCCAGGTCACGTATCTCGTCGGCCAGGCGGTGGAGCGTCTCGTAGAGGGTGTGGAGGTCTATAATGTGCAGGCCCAGCTCCCTGTGTTCTTCCATGTTTTCTTTCAGCCCCACTATTGTGCTGTACGCCCTCCTGAGCAGGTGCTTCGGTGTCTTCATGTTTCCGAGGCCCTCGGCTAACTCCTCGATGTACCTCCTGTAGGATGCATCGCTGTGGTCGTAGAGGACGCCTCTCGAAGAGAAGCCGATGTGTGCCCCTCTCCCCCCGGGCATCCTGTAGGCGAGCGGGAAGAGAAGCAGGAGACCCGCGAGGACGGAGGGAACCCTGTTTAGGAGGAGCTCGTTGCCCGACTCCTGAGGACTCTCAAATGGGAGTCCAATGAGGTGTTTCGCCACGGCTATCCTCAACATATGCTCGAACTCCTCTCTGCTTACCCTGAACCTCCTGTGCTCCTTTTCAAACTCCTCCCACAGTTCCTGCACGAGCTCCTCGTTCTCCTTCAGGACATCTCTGTACACGCTCTCTATTTTCCACGTGAGGGCTGAGAGTAGCTTCTTGTGCGGCTCTTCCTCACCGTAGAGGACTTTCTCCTTTGCCTGCTCAAGCACCTTCTTTGCGATCTTCTCCGAAGCCGGGTGGAGGTAATAGAGGGCCTCGAACGGCATGCGAATCACCACTCTCTTTCTATACGATCCAGTAATTCCTTGCACCTCTCCCGGAGGATGTCGAGCACGTTTTCCAGCCTGGACACGCCCAGGCGATGCCCCTTCTCTTCCAGCTCATCCAGGGTATATAAAGCCAAGTAGAGGGAATTACTCGCACTCCGGAGGTACATCCTTCGTTCCATACCCCTTGCCCTCTTAAGGAACTCCTCTGCCTGTAATATGTGCGTGAAAGCCCTGTGCAGGTCCTTGACGGTGCTGTAGAGCTTCGGAGATATCATGATTTCCGAGAAGAAATCCTCAAGGTTTTCGAGGTGGTGGGAAATGCTCTCGCTCAGAACCCTCTCCACGCTCAGAACCTTCCCCTCTTCGGAAGGCTCGCGGTATGCTCTGTCGAGCATGTTACTCGCCCGCATCTGGAGGAAGCGTACCTTTGTGGCTACGTCTTCACTCTTCTCCTTTTCGAGTACTGACCTCGCCCCTATGAGGGCACCGAGTAATAGCAACAAGCGATTTTTCTCCGTGTCCGCGTGGTCGGCCTCGCCGAGCAGCCTCACCGAGAGCCCGAGCCTCGCTATCCTCTCCCTCTCCTCCCAAAGACCTTCCACGAGCTGCTGAGGGAGCGACCTCTTTACCTCCTTTACGGCTTCCTCGAAAGCCTTCGCCACGGGCTCGGCCACCAAGCTCCCAATCTCGTACACCCTCTCCGCGGCCTCGCGGGAGAACACCTCGGCACCCCTCTTAACAGCCTCGGAGAGTGCAACACCCCACTCAACTACCAACTACTCCCCTCCAGAGAGACCCCTTCCCGGGCAGGGAGGGGCACGCCCTCACTTCACCCGCGTTATCTTCCTGTACTCACCCGCCTCCATGTACTCCACCTCGGCCCCCGGCTGGAGCTTGTCCCTGAGCTCCTCTTCCACGGCCGAGAGCGGGACCTCGAAGGTACTGTAGTCGTTCAGGTCCATGATTTGGACGACATCACCCATGAGGGCGAGCACCTGTCCCCTCTTCCTGTGCATCACGGGTACCTCCACGTCAGCGTCCGAGGGCCTCAGTAACTGCCTCTTCTGCCCGTCAAACACACCCACCGCGGTTATCCTCACCTTTGCAGAACCGTGTTTACCCGGCGAAGAGATCTGGATGTCCACAACTCTACACACAGCCCCGTCTATGAGGATCCACTGTCCCTTCTTGACCCTCCCGGCCTTCTCGAACTTCACCTCCATCTCCGCCATGTGACCACCCCTTTTAATTTGGAACGACGCTTATAAGAGGGATGAAGCTCCCCTCTGGGACACCCCTCATAAGGAATGAACCGGTTAAAAACGGGGACGTGACGTCCATCCTTTCGAGGATACCCACACCCTTCAACGGCTATCTCGCCGTAACGGGTATAGGGTATGACGGAGTTGAGGAAGGCATTCTCCTCGTCGAGAACAGCACAGTCACACACGCCTACTACGTTCACCTAAAGTACCTACACGAGGAGAGGGGCAAAGCGGCACTTCCCCTCGTGCTGAACACGTTTCTCGCGGAGGGGGCTAACGTCGATGTCGTGGAGTTCACCATACCCAAGCTCAAGCTCACGGCCTCCTTCAACGAGGACGCCAAGATAGATAAGCCCTTCTCGCTTTCGGAACTTCAGAAGATGATTCCAGAGGAATACTCGAAGGATCACGTGGTGAGGATCATAAAGCTTAGGCCAGCGGACGAGCTAGACGGGATAAAATCACTCATATCGATAGGCCTGGGCTTCGGCAGGCTCGAGGATCTGGGGTGAGAGGATGAAGCTCCTGAGGTACTTCATAAGAGGGGTTCAGGAGGTGGCGAGGGATCTCGGCATCGTGAAGAGGGTGGTTAAACCTAGGAGGGTGGAACCCCCGCTCCCCGGCAGGGCTACCGACATACTTCGCTACCTCGTGAAGACACACACCTTCCGCGGTATGGCGCTCTACGATCCGAGCGGCAGCCTCGTGGCCTCCACGTTCACCGGGGACCAAGAAGAAGGACTGTACGACGCGGTGGCACCCCTTATGGAGGAGCACGGAGTTAAGTACCTCTTCTTCAGGAAGGGAGAGGACTGGATCATCGGGTACCGGCGGAGGGGCTTCCTCTTCATAATACTCTCCCCCTACCTCCCCGACGTTGTAGATCTTTGGATGGTGGGGAGGGAGTTCGAGAGGTACATGTGGGGGTCGTCATGGGAAGACTGATATCTGTGGCCTCGGGGAAGGGAGGCGTGGGAAAGACCACCGTCACGGCTAACCTCGGTGTAGCCCTCGCGAAGTACGGGAAGAGCACCCTCATCGTTGACGCAGACATCGCCATGGCCAACCTCGGCCTCCTCTTCGGCCTCCACTCGGCCCCAATCACACTTCATGACGTCCTCATCGAGAACCTTGACATCCACGAGGCCATGTACGACGGCCCCTACGGGGCGAAGATCGTCCCTTCAGGCCTGAGGCACTCCTCCTACAGGAAGGTAGACCCTGACAAGCTGAAGACAGTTCTTAGATCCGTGAAGGACGAGTTCGACTTTGTCCTCGTGGACGTACCGGCGGGGGTGGACGCCACGGCGAGGGCCGCCATAGCCTCCACGGAGGAGGTCATCCTTGTGACGACACCCGACCCCGCTTCGCTCACCGACGTGATGAAGATGAAGATAACGGCGATGCAGCTCGGCACGAAGCCCGTGGGAGTCATCGTGAACATGAGGAGGGGTGAAAAGTGGGAAGCGAGCCTGAGGGACATTGAGAACTTTCTCGAGATGAGGATACTGGGCGTCATTCCTGAGGATCCTAACGTGCGAAGATCTTGGGACATAAAACATCCGAAGCCCGTGGTGGTGCTTAAGGAGGACGCACCGGCCTCCAAGGCCTTCTTCGAGATAGCCGCAAGGATGGCAGGTGTCAAGCCCAAGAAGAAGAGGAGGGGCATCCTCGAGAGGCTGTTGGGCTTCTTCAAGAAGAGGTAGATTTATAAAGACGGATACCATGAATAGAAACGGTGAGTGCACATGGTGAAGAGGCCCTTTGACCTGCTCAACGAGGCCCTTGGACGCGAAGTGCTCATACAGTTGAAGAACGGCATGCAGATAAGGGGAACGCTGCTCGCGTTCGACGCCCACATGAACCTCACCCTTGACAATGCCGAGGAGATCGAGGGAACCGAAACGAAAAGGAGGTTTGGGAAGATACTCATAAGGGGCGACACGGTCATCCTCGTGTCCCCGTCTCTCTAAAACTCAAATAACGACTTCTCCCCTGCGACTTCCCACATGTAACCGTCAGTAGCGGCAATAACCTCGGTCCCGAACTCCCTCTCGAGCTCCCTCGCAATCCTCTCGGGTCCGTACCTCAGCACGCTCATTCCGAAGTGTGTGAGGAGCACAACCTTCGGCGAGGAGCCTTCGAGGATCCTCCTCACCACCTCCGGACTTGTGTGGCTCGGCACTTCCTTCATCACCTCGAGGTTGACGACGAGGACGTCCCCCACGAACCTTTCAATGCCCCTCCTGTACCCCGTGTCTGTGATGAACGTGACCTCCTTGCTCCCCCTCCAGAGGAAGCCCACAGCGGTCGGGTCGGTGTGCTTCACGCCGAAAAACTCTAACCCTGCCTCACCCAGCTCCACCTGTACCCCCTCTTCAGCCACCACGTGCTTTTCTACGGGCCTGAGGTGGTAGCTGGAGACGACCTTGTAGTCATCGAGCCCCTCGAACACGCTCCTCGAGCCAATAAACGTGCCTCTCTTCTTCCTCGTCCCCTCCGTCATCCCCTCTAACACCACGGCGGCGTCTGTGACATGATCGGGGTGGTTATGAGACACGAACAAGACGTCTATCTTCCTCACATCGATCCCGAAGTCTTTCAGAGACCTCACAGCACCCGGACCGGGATCGATGTGGACGAGCAGACCCCTGTCCTCTATGAGAAACCCGCCCGTCCTCCTGAGCTGGTAAGCCGTGACGTACCTCCCGCCGCCCGTCCCGAGGAACCTAACCTTCAAGCCCATACCTCCTCACCACCTCATAGACACTCCCTCCGGGTCTGAGATGGGATCTCACGAGCTGAAACTCCCTCACCTCGAACTCCCCGAACACCACGTCCCCGTACTTCTCGTAGAGGGAGGAGAGGTCGAGCCTGCCCTTCGCCCTCCCGAGTGTGATGTGGGGGACGAACTCCCTCCACTCCCTCGGGATACCGACGCCGGCGAGGACCTCCTCCACTGCCCTCTGTAAGGAGAAAATCCCCTCCCCCTCCGCACCGACCCACACGACCCGGGGGTTTCTCGGTGAGGGAAAGACGCCGATGCCCTTCACCCTTACCCTGAACGGCGGATGTTTGATGAGTTTCAGGGCCGCGTCGATCTCTTTGAACCTTTCCCCGCTAACCTCCCCTATGAATTTCAGGGTGAGGTGGAGCTTCTCGGGGGGTTCCCTCTTCCACGGGCCGAAAACCACGTCTCCGACTTCCCACACCCTTCTCTGTAGCTCTTCCGGGAGGAAAACCCCGACGAACAACCTCATCCCTCCACCTCCTCAAGCAGCTCGAGAAGGACTTCCGGGTCAGCCCTCGTAACGGGCCTGTATGAGACCTCGGCACACGGTTCGGGCAGCCTAATACTTTCCTCGTATGTCCCTATCCTCTTCGCGAGCCTTATCACCTCATCTTTGTTCATCCCCACGAGGGGTCTGAGAACGGGTATGTTCACCACCGCGTCAAGGGCTCTCAGGTTCCTCAGCGTCTGCGACGCCACCTGGCCTATCGTCTCGCCCGTCACAACGGCATCTGCCCCCACTTCTCCCGCGTAGTCCTCGGCCCTCCTGTACATTATCCCCTTCAACACGAGGTAGTAGTACGACGTTTTCCCTCTCTCCTCGAGGATCCTGACCACCCTGTCCCTGTCGAAGGTGACCACCCTCATGTCAAGGCCACCTGGGAACCACTCTCCAAGCTTCTCGAGGACGGGCGTCGGGTCTATTCCCATGAAGAGGTGAAGCGGGAAGATCTCCACGCCCCTCTTCCCGACCATCCAGCCGGCCACAGGCGAGTCGATCCCTCCGGAGAAGAGGAGGACAGCCCTTCCCTCCACCCCTACCGGAAGCCCTCCCGGGCCCTCGTACCACTCCGTGAAGAGGTACGCCTTCCTCCCCACGATCTCCACACCAATCTCCACCTCGGGGTTCTTCAGGTCCACCTTTGCCCCCGTTTTCTCAACGATATATGCCCCTACCTCCCTGTTTATCTCCATGGACGTGAGGGGGAACTCCTTCGTCACCCTCTGGGCCGTGACCCTGAACGTCCCTCCCTTCTCCTTGTAGAGCCCGAGGGCCGTTTCCTTTATCTCGTCGAGATCCGCTCGCACCTCCACTGCGGGCGACCAGGAGGCCACGCCGAACACCTTCGAAATTTTCTCCCACTCGCCCCCCACCACTAGGATCCTGGCGGCCCTCTTGAAGGC
>JALTNN010000003.1 GCA_027000685.1 Microcaldota archaeon | reverse complement strand
CACCATGAGGTCGATTGCCTCCACGAGCCGGGCATCGGCCGGAACCTTGTCCCCCTCCTCGAGGAGGATGACGTCACCAGGCACTACCTCCTCCGCGGGTATCACCGCCACCTTTCCATCTCTCACCACCCTTGCGGTGGGTTTCAGCATGGACCTCAACGACCTCAGGGCATTCTCCGCCCTGTACTCTTGGATAAATCCTATCACACCGTTGGCCACCACTATGGCCACGATGAGGAAGAAGTCAACGACCTCACCTATGAGGAGGGAAAGGGCAGATGCAACAATCAGGAGGATAACGAGAGGGTCTGTGAACTGTCTGATGAGGATCCCGAAGACGTCTATCGGCTTTTCCTCCGATATCACGTTCTTCCCGTGCTCCTCCAGACGCCTCCGCGACTCCTCCTCCGCGAGACCCCTTTCAGGGTCTGTTTGTAGTCTCTTCACGACCTCTTTCAGCGGGACGGCCCACCACTCCACCGTAGCAATAGAGCGTGAGTAACTTAAGATGCTTTCTTCAGAGATTCCTCTCGATGGTGGTAAGACTCCCTGAAAGGATAGAGGAACAGCTCAGAAACGCGGGCTATGGCATCCACAACCACTCGGCGGTGGAGATATGTAGCTGGACGAAGAAGGCTATAAGGGGGGAGAGCCCCTGCTACAAGAACAAATTCTACGGCATAGACACCCACAGGTGCATGCAGATAACACAGGCGGTTGCCTGGTGCACGAACAGGTGCATATACTGCTGGAGGAAGATGGAGTTCTTCGTCGGAACGAGACTCGAGGGGGAGCTCGACCCCCCTGAGGTAACGCTCGAAAAGCTCAAGGAACTCAGGAAGAAGCTCCTCTCGGGCTTTGGAGGGGATCCAAAGGTGGACAGGAAGGTCTATGAGGAGGCACTTGAACCCAGCCACGTGACGTTCTCCCTTATGGGCGAGACTTTCCTCTACCCGTACGTCCCCGAGTCCGTGGAATACGTGAAGAGGAAGTGGAACGTGAGGTCTGTCTTTGTCGTGACGAACGGCGTCGTCCCCGAGGAGGTCGAGCGGATGGTTGAGGAGGGGAAGCTCCCCACCCAGATCTATATCTCGTTCACAGGACCCGACAAGGAGACGTACAGGAAGGTGAGCCGCCCCGCGGTCCCCGACTACTGGGAGAGGTTCCTCAAGACGCTCGACGTCCTCCGCGACGCCCCTGTTAGAAAGGTCGCAAGGATCACGCTCATAAGGGGATGGAACGACTTCGGGTACAGGGGATACGCCGACCTCATAGAGAGGCTCAACCCACACTTCGTCGAGGTGAAGGCCTACATGTACATAGGCGAGTCGAGGAAGAGGCTCCTCGAGTGGAACATGCCAGAGCATGAGTACGTGAAGAGGTTTGCTCTGGAGCTCCTCGAGCACTTACCGGGTTATGTATACATGGATGAGTTCGAACCCTCGAGGGTCGTCGTCCTGAAGAACACGAGGGAAGGGATGGACATAGACCCCCTCATCTCCTCCCCGGAGCCCAACGTGTGAGGTGGAAGCCCACGAGGTTGTAGAGCGGCAGGTAGAGGAACACCGTGAGGAGGAAGGAGACGAACGCGAGCTCGATGCTCACGCTCAGGGACGATATTGCGAGGAGAAACATGAAGAACAGCCAGTTCAGCCCCACAACCGAGACAGGCCTCTTCCTCACAAGCTCCCACACCTTTCTCAGTCCCTCCCAGATCCCCATCTCTGCCACAACAGGGACCGCCACGAAGAACACTGACATGACGACTATCATGAAGATCTGGCTGACGGGGTATGGCAGGAGGAATGCCACGCTGACCAAGAGCATGAGGAGGGAGAGCGCGAGCACGTACCTCACCATAATCTTCACACCGAGGAAGGTGTCGTACTCCTCAACACACCACCTCGAAGCCGCGTACACACCGGCCATGAGGAATGCCGACGTGAGGAGCATGGTGACACCATCAACCGTTCCCCTGAGGGCGTACCCGGCGTACATCACGAGGAAGGAGAGGAGGACGACGAGGATTATGTAGATGGACACCCTCCTGAAGTTCTGTCTGTAGTCTTCCCACACCCTTTCCATGAG
>JALTNN010000002.1 GCA_027000685.1 Microcaldota archaeon | reverse complement strand
ATCCTAAACTACTCCGCCCCCGTCACGGTCTCACCTTCCCGCGTCGTCGTGGTCTCCGGCACGCCCGACTACGAGCCCGGGGAGGTGAAGGACACCCTCAAGCTCACCAACCACACGAACCTCGCGTTCACCTTCACGAAGGTCTTCGATGTCCTCGAGGGCGACGGCTGGAGGGCCTGGATCAAGGTGGAGGACAAGTCCATCGGCGACACGCTGGGTAAAGGGTCGCAGGAAGGGTCGCAGGATGTGAACTTCTTCTTTGAGGAGACGGACTACGAGAGGAGTGATGGAAGTGGGACGCTCTCCGTCGACTTCCAGGACATCGACCCCGTGGAGATAGATGTAACCTACGTGCGGCTCGACGAGGACTGCCTCGACGTGTTCTTCCCCGGCGGAGGGACGTCCTTCACAACCTCTCACAACACCGTCACGTTCATCGTGAGGAACGACTGCGACTTCCCCGTCCAAATTACCATCGCCTCCGGCTCCGAGGAGGGTTCGGACAGCACCAATCTCGTCCTCCCCAACACCGAGCGACCGTTACAAGTCAAGCTCGACGGCTCCTCCAGATCCCTCATCGTGAAGGCCGTCCCCACCTCCACGGAGGACGTCCTCGTCCTCACCATCGGAGACACCGATATCTACCGCACGCTCACCGTCCTCCGTCCCGAGCAGGCCGACTCCACCGAGGACTACGCCACCTTCACCTGCGGGGACAACGAATCCACATCCGTCAAGATCCCCGTCCTTGAGGACGGTGTGGATCCCTCCGGCGCCGACTGCACCGCCGGCTACTGCGGCCCCGACGAGATGGTGACGTTCCTCACAAAGAAGGTCAAAGAACTCTACGAAGAGCTCCAGTCCCTCAGGGAGAGGAGGTTTGAAGGTACGGGCTGGACCGACCTCTCGTCCTTCATCGACAATACCTCCCTCACCGTGTATGCCAAGGAGTTCAACCTCTCGCCCACCGACCTCATCGTGGAAGGACTCGCCTGGGCCGTTTATCCCAAGGATTGTGACTTCCAGCCCTCTGACGACACCGCCGCCGGCCTCTACGTCTGCCAGAAATCCTCTGACGGCTCATCCTCCAACGAGAGCGAGCTCTTCGGCAGGGCCGGTAAGTACACCGTCACCCTCGTCCCGTACGGCAGGTTGCTCTCCGGCAGGATCGCCGAAATCCTCATCTTCTTGAAAATAAAACGCGAGGAGGACTACACCGAGACATTTGAGGACGGTCTCTCGGCGGCCGCACCCCTCCTCTTCAACATCGTGAGGAAGGACGACAGGCTCGCCCACCAGGCCCCGGCGGTCAAGGTGGAGGACGGTGACTACGAGGGTCTCCTGCGCGACCTCGTGAGCTCCCTGAGGAACGCCTTCGGCGACGAGCCCATCACCCTCGACGAGACCGAGGGTGCCACGAAACTCGTGCTGAAGGTTGGTGACGTGAAGTGTGGTGAACTGGAGGGCCTCTTCGAGGTCTCCGTGAAGGGCAAGAACGTCATCGTAACGGTTGACAGGGACGTCCTCCTCTCGGAGGACGGGAAGGACGAGCTCGTTGCTTCCCTTAAGGCCTTCTTCACAAGCCCGTCCTCCGTCAGGTTCGCCGTGAAAGAGGGTGGAAGTGAGAAGAACCTCGTGGTGTTCGGCGTGGAGGTGGAGCACGACGCCGTGGGCCGCTACACCCTCCCCGTCTTCACGAAGCTCAAGGACTGCGACGAGCCCGGCCTCTTCACCTACCAGATCGACATCTCCAACCTCTGCCCGTACGGGTGCACGGCTGACAGCGTGTCGAACGAGTACGTCCAAAATATAGAGGTGAAGAACGGCAAGCTCCTCGAGGTGATCCTCAATAAATCGAATGTGAACAACCTCGAAGAAGAAGCCACCTTCGTCGTCCAGCTCGACGCCGGCTTCTTCCACCCGGCCGCCGTCATCACCCTCGAGCCCGTAAAACTTACTGCGGACGAGGTAATTGACGCTTTGGAGAAGGCCAAGGATGCCGAGTCCGCTGGTAAGGCCGAGCAGGAGTTTCGTTTCGCCGTCCTCAAAGCCCTCGCCGGGAAGCTGAAGGACAGGGTAGTGCCCCCCGC
>JALTNN010000001.1:7825-8611 GCA_027000685.1 Microcaldota archaeon | reverse complement strand
TACCTGTACAGATGAATGTACACTAGGAAGCCTCGTTTCCGTATGTCAGACAGACCCGACATGCTCTTCACCAACGCCTTATCTGAAAAAAGAATACCTCTGTGGTAATGCCGACTCCGATCCCTGTACAGAACCCGATCAACTCATTAGCAGTGCGTGTGTTATCGCGTGTGGACCGTCAAGAGGAGGTGACGAACCACAACCGCCATCGCCTAGATATTTTGGGTGATAACCATGGAAGAGAGAGATAAAACGTCCGGTATAAACATCTCCGCACTTCCCGTAGGAGTAGTATTACTACTATTGGTTGTTCTAGTTGCCTTTTCCCCAGGTACGGGTAGAACGGAAACACCTGATCAGGGGATGCTGCAGATAGAACGATACTCTGAGCTGTGGGGATATAATGACCACATTAACCGGACATTAAAGTGTGAGATCCTCGGAACAGAGGAGGATCCAGCGGAGTACTTTGGAATTCCTATTGAGTTAAGACCCTGCAGGGAGGATCCAGCGGATAGAACGGCTGGTTTTCTGGAGAGCAACGACATCTATGCATTTGTAACTTGTCTAACAGTCGAAAACAATAGATACTGCTGTGCTGAAGTTTCCACGGAAAAGACAAGGGCCTTCGAAGAGTGGAAGACACGCTGTACGTAGCTATTACGGGGAAAGGAACCATTAAATAAATCAAAGACCTAAAATGGTCACGATGAGGAAACAGTCGTCTTTCGAGTACCTACTCCTTGTTGGCGGCCTGATACTCGTGGTACTGGTGGCCGGCTCGAT
>JALTNN010000001.1:0-7815 GCA_027000685.1 Microcaldota archaeon | reverse complement strand
GGGTTACTACACGTCCCTTGAGGAGGCGGCGAAAGACCTGGACACTTCCATCTACTTCCAGCCCTGTAGGGGAGACCCCAATACCGTCATTACTGTTAGTATAGCTGAGAACACTTACTATGAGCTGGTACGCTGTACAAAAACCCAAAAGGGCTACTACTGTGTTAAGATAACGTCTGACCATCCAACGCCGAACTTCGTTTACTGGTATAGCACGTGCGTCGGCATGGAGTAGAATAAATAGGGGACACCGCACCAAATTTATATTGCACTTTCACTCAAATTACTCCGTGAAAAAACTTCAGGGCGCGTTCGAGTACCTACTCCTTGTTGGCGGCCTGATACTCGTGGTACTGGTGGCCGGCTCGATCCTCCAGTCCTCCACCACGACGCTCTACGAGAAGCTCAGGGGATACAAACCCCCGGAGGTGAACTACCTCACAACGGGTGACGATCCGCCCGAGATAACGAATATGTACGTCTCCCCCACCATCGGCAAGCCTACGACCTCCTTCTCCCTCTACTGTGAGGCCTCCGATGACGTAAACCTATCTTCCATAACCATCACTGTGAACGGAACCACTGTCAAGTCCTGCACGGCCTCTGGAACCTCTTCCTCCTGCTCCACCACCTACACACCGGGCACTCCCGGAACATTCACGTTTACGTGCACGGCCGTTGACTCTTCGTCACAGTCAACATCCCTCTCAACCTCGTTCAGTGCCTCGTCCGACGCCCCACTCGTATCCATTCTCTACCCGGACGAGGGCGCGTCTCTCGTCGGTGCTTACATCACAGTTCAGTGGGACGCCCTCGACCCCGACGGCACAATAACCTCCATCACCGTGGACTGCGACGGAGACGGAACACCCGAGGCCACCCTCCCCGGAACCTCCACATCCTACACCTGCTCCTACTCCGCCGACGGAAGCTACACGGTCACCGTCACCGCCACGGACGACACGGGTCTCACAGGGTCGGACAGCGTCTCATTCTCCCTTATCGTTACTGAAAGTATATGCTTTGACTCTATTGATAATGACTATGATGGGCTGACAGACTGTGCGGATCCGGACTGTGACGGGCAGTACTGCGGCACGGAGACGTTCAATGATTATTGTGTGTCTCCCGATGTATGGTACGACTACGACGGGGATGGACAGTTCGACAGCGCCACATTCGACCTTTACTGCTCAGCTGGTGCGTGTATGGAACCGACACCCGTGAAAAGAAGCACGGACGCCTCGCTCCAGGCGTGTACAGCCTGTGGATATACGTGGTGTACTACCACCGAGTGTGTGTGGTCTTCTGATTATAACATCTACTACCAGGCAGGTCCTTATTGGTTAGTACTCGATAGAGGACCCTGCGTGAACTCCTCAGATATCTACAGGGTTGATGTTCTCGACCTCTCAGGAAATAATACAAACAGAAGAAGCGTTTCTGGGCCGACTGCAGATCCCTCTATAACCGATACGGGACGGCTCCAGATGCCTACCTGTGTCTATTGCAACCCTGGTATCTTCTACACGGACAGAACATGTACATGGGTAGCACTGAGCTATGAGATAAAAACCTATGACGGATCGTTATGGACCTGCTACAAGTTCGGAACGTGGATAGAGGGAGATATGGATAAGAATCAGCAGCTCTGCAACGATGTTTACGGAATCTGGTGTCCGGACTGCGCTTGGTCGCCTGATGGAAAAATCTACTATTACAGTCCTCCAAAAATTCCCTTCGAAGATGCCAACTGCGTCAGTAGGTATTACTTCATTGTGAACGTTCGTACAACAAGTGCTCTAGACTTGTCCACAGGCAATACGTTCAGCATAAATGCCGCATACTCCTCATTAGCGAGCGATCGTTACTGTCTGTTGAGAGACGAGAACGGCTACTACTACTGGACGAGGTTAAATGAGACGGTTACCGACGCAAACGGAAACACGTGGAAGTGTACAGGAATCGATACGTGGACGTGCCTCACCTGTTAAATCCCCTCCAGCAGCCTCCTCCACAGGAACTCGGGGAATCCAAGCTCCCTCATCCTCTCCACGACCCTTTCCACCGGATACTCCTCCCTGACGATCTCCACCCTCCACTCATCCGTGTCAACGACGGCGTAAGAAGCCCTCCAGTTCCCGTCCCTCGGCTGACCCACGGAACCCGGGTTCAGGAGGAACTTCCCGTCCCTCTCCTCCAATAATGGGATATGTGTGTGTCCGAGGACGACGAGATCCTCCCCTCTCGTCTCAAAGATCCTTTCCATCTTCTTCCGGTCCCAGGGGAAGACGTAGTCCCAGAGGGGGTCGAGGGGCGAGCCGTGTGTTATGTATATTTTCAGGCCTCCCACCCTCCTACTAACCTCCAACGGCAGACGGGAGATGTACCTCACCGTTTCCTCCCCCACGTTCTCCCTCGTCCACCTCAAGCTCCACACCGCGAAGGGGTTGAAGGACGAGTAGTCCCCGGTTATTACAGCCCAGTCGTGATTTCCCAGGACACAAACAGGGTCAAACTCCCTCAAAATCTCTACGACTTCATTGGGGGAAGGCCCGTAATCCACGAGGTCCCCGGCACACACAATCTTGTCAAACTCCTCTTGGAGAACTGTCAGAAGGGCCGGCAGGTTCGCGTGGACGTCTGCTATGACGAGAATCCTCATGACCTCACCAGAACTTCCACCAGGGCTTCCCCTTCTTACGCTCACGTTCGGTGGAAGATGCCCTTATCCTCCTTATGAACTCGGAGATGTAACGCCTGGTCTTTTCATCTATCCGGGGTCTCAGGGGGTTCATCACTCCAATACCATGTTCGTGAAAGTCCTCGTGCTTCATACCGAAGAGGTGCCCAATCTCGTGTGCCAGGAGAGACCTGATAACGTCTTCCCCGTTCTCCAAGAGCCTGGGGTGAACCAACAACGTCCCGCCGAAGGGCATGGAGCTCGCCAGCACCTCGTACGTCACGCCACCAAAGCGGTCCACGTCCCTGAACTCCCCCACGTACACGTGGATGGCAGGCTCCCTGCCCTTCTCCCGGAGCAGGAGCCTGTGTAGTAAGATGGAGCTCTGAAGGGGCTCCCACCTCGGCCTCCGGATTTCAGCGGAGAACGTTTCGCCCGTCAGATCCTCCAAGAGCTCCTTTAGGTGCCTCGCCACCTCCCTGCCGGCACCTTCATCCCTCGCGTGCACGACGATCTTTCCCGTGAGCCAGTTGACGAGATGCCTGGCCCTCTCCGCGCGGTGCCTCGCCACCTCTTCCACTCGCTCACCTCCCCGCCACTATCCTAATTACGTCAAGGTGCTTCAGCTCGTGATCCTTCCCTACCCTCCTCTTCGTCCTCCCATCAACTGCGGCGATGAACCTCTTTCCTATCTCCGTGTGGACAGCGTAGGCGAGGTCAAGGGCCGTAGAACCGCTTTGGAGTATGAGGGCGTCGGGGAGCACGTTACCCTCACCGTCCGTCCACCTGTTCTCGTCCGCCACGGGAAAGACGACAATGTTCTTCGATAAAACAGCCTTGTTTATCGCTTCCTGAACACCCGTGGAACCGTACCTCTCCATCACGTCCCTTGCGAGGTCGAGCGCCCTCCTCTGCTCGTCCGTGAGGTCCTTGACCACCTCGAAGTCGCCGTCCCCCGGGATATACCGTATGTAACCGCCCCTTGCCGCCCTCCGGAGTATCAGCTCTGCGAGGGAAGATGTGGGGACGACGTTTTCGAACTTCCTCTCCAGTTCCCTCACCCACTCCTCCGACCCCTCCACGTCCACCTTGTTCGCCGCGATCACCCTCGTCCTCAGGGAGAGGAATTCCTCCGCCCACTCCTCCTCCTTCCCCTCCGGGTACCCCACCCTGTTCATTATCCTCTCTACCTCCTCGGGCCTCACCCCGAGGCCCGTGAATTGCTCCCTCAACACCTCGTCCCTCTTCTCCCCAGGAAGCTTCTTCACCTTTTCCCAGGCCTTCACGACCTTTTCCTTTATCCACTCGACGAGCTCTCTCTCGAGGAACTCCGCCTCCTCCACCGGGTTCCCCTCTCCCGGGTTCCCCTCGAGGTCCGTTTTCCCCGATGCATCGACCACGTGTATGAACGCATCTGCCTGCCTCAGGTCGTCCAAGAACCTGTTTCCCATCCCCCTCCCCTTGTGGGCCCCAGGAACGAGACCCGCCACGTCAATCACCTTCACGGGCACGAACCTATTCCCCTCCAAACAGAACCCGCTTCTCGGCCTGCACTCCCTCCCGATCTCCGTGTGAGGGCACCTCACCCTCACCCACGAGATCCCCACATTCGGCTCTATCGTCGTGAAGGGGTAGGGAGCTGTCTTCACGTTGAGCTCCGTCGCCGCGTTGAAGAACGTTGATTTCCCCGACGACGGTTTTCCAACGATGCCTATCACTCTACCACCATCCTACAGTAGAGGGGGTTTGCCCGCGGATTGTTGGAGAGCCTCCTGGTGAAGTATATGAGCATCACCTCGTTCTCCTCGAGGAGCCTGTTGCCCTTCACCTCCCCGGTGAGCCCGAGGACTAACCTGTTCACCTCATACGTTGCCACATCCACCTCTCCACCCCCGAAATCGCACACACACCTCGCCCTCCCCGAAACACCCTTCAGAGAAACCCCCATGACCCACTCTACGTTGTTCAAGGTCTTCGAGTAGGTGATGTAGGGCGACGAGAGGGAGAACGACATGTCAACGAGAAGAGAATAGCCACCCCCGGAGGTGAGGACGCCGGGCGTGATTGAGGCAGTAAGGCTTACCTGCCTCCTCGCGAGCTTGGCACTCAGGTCCGAGAGGATGGTAGAGAGGTAGGTTGAAGTCCCCACTTCCAGCGTGGCAGTGTCCGGGAATATCAGCGTGGAGGGATCGGGGTTGGGAGAGTAGGCCTTCACCGTGGGGCAGGGGTCTGACGAAGTTCCCCCGTCGAGGTTCCACACGACGCACCCCATCTTCCCATCAACCGATGCGCACGTGGCGGTTGTCCCCCTGGGGGGATAGGAGAAGAAGTAAGGCACGTCCCACTGCTCGTTCACCTCGTCGCTGTACGCGTTTGGGTCGAACGCCCCGTTTACCTCCACGTGGTAGGCGTAGGAGAAGGCCTCCCCGGCTGCCTTCAGGAGGAGAAAGCCGGATGACTGGGCGAGGAAGAGGTGGTAGGACAGGACTTGGTAGCTCGGGAGCACGGAGAGGGCGGAGTAGAATAGGGAGACGACGAGGAATAGGATGTTAAGGCCCTCGAGGAAGGGCAGCAACTTCAGCATGGTACCTCCTCCGGTACATCGAGGGTGTCGAGCCTGCCGAACGTGTTTATGTCAATGTAGCAGCTCCCCACCCGCACGCCTTTCAGCGAGGAGAGGGCGAAGCCGTAGGCAGCCTTAGGGGTGAGGGATTCTCCGTGGCCCGGCATTTCGAGCTGCCCGAAGAGCTGGGAAATCACGACAAGCGTGAGCATGAGGGAGATGAAGAAGAGCGACGAGAAGAAAAACCCCCTCACTGTACCACCTCCAATATCACACCGCCCCCCGTGGACGTGGCCCTCACGAGGGCAGAGCCCTCCCCAACCCTTTTACTCCCCGGGACGATGTCGAAGCCCGGCACGCTCCCCGCTATGACGAGCCCGTTCACATCCACGTTTATCTCCTCCCCTCCCCACGACAGCGTGGCCGGTGCCGGGAGGGCAACAACCTCCTCCGCAACTCCCCTCACGGTTGACTCTTCCACAACCCTCTCCACCGCGGAGAGGACCTTCCTGTAGCCCGAGACTGCCTCTCCCTCCTCCACGATCCCCTTCGCCACGGAGTTTACCCCCGTCAGCATGGCGTAGAAGAGGCCCAGTAAGAGGGTGGAGAGCAGGAGTATTTCTACGGACGCAAATCCCCTCATCCTATTCAATTTATACCCTTCTCCTCAAAATACCTACGTGGCCCTTTGGACGTACAAGTACAGGCCGAAGAGGCTCGACGAAATCATAGGGAACGAGGAAGCAAAACAGGTAGTTCGTTCCTGGGCCGAATCCTGGAAGAACGGAAATCCCCAGAAGCCCCTCCTCCTCTACGGACCTCCCGGGGTTGGAAAGACGGCAACAGCATACGCGGTCGCCTCAGAGTACGGGTGGGATCTCATCGAGATGAACGCCTCCGACACGAGGAACAGGGAGGCCGTTGAGAGGGTTCTCGGAGCCGCCTCCCAGGCCGTCTCCCTCTTTGGGGGGAGGAAGCTCATTCTCATAGACGAGGTTGACGGTTTGTCCCCGAAGGAGGACGCAGGAGGCGTTAAGGCCATAGTGGAGATCCTCCAGCGGGCGAAGAACCCCGTCATCCTCACTGCCAACGACGCTTGGTCACCTTCTGTCACCCCCCTAAAACCCTACGTGCGCCTCGTCGAGTACAGGAGGGTTTCCCCCACACAGCTCGCCTCCTACTTAATGAAGATCCTTGAGAGGGAAGGCATCCCCTATGATAAGGATGCCATAATTTACCTCGCGAGGAAGGAGAGCGGGGACGTGAGGGCCGCACTCCTTGACCTCCAGGCCGTCGCCCGTTATGGTATTAAGATAACGGTGGACCTCGTAAGGGATCTCGGCTTCCGCGACAGAGAGGCCAACATCTTCGAGGTGCTCGCGAAGATCTTTAAGAGCGAGGCCCTGATCCGTCCCTTCATCCTCACCGCCACCCTCGACATGGACCCCGAGATGTTCACCTACTGGGTTGTGGAGAACATCCCAAGGGAGTACGAGGACCCGGAGGAGGTAGCCGAGGCCTTCAGGTGGGTCTCCCGTTCTGACGTCTTCTCCGGAAGGATAATAAGGCGCCAGTACTGGGGCTTCCTCTCCTACTCACAGGAACTCCTCGTTAACGGCGTCATAATAGCGAAGAAGAAGCCATACAGGAAGTTCACGAGGTACTCCTTCCCCACGTGGATCCGTCTCCTCTCGAAGTTCAGGGAGAGGAACCAGAAGAGGAGAGAGCTCGCCGCGAAATTGGGAAAGGTCTTCCACCTCTCGAGGAGGAGGATCCTCTCCGACGTTTTCCCCTTCCTCCCCCTCTGGATGAGGAAGAGGGAGTGGGCGGCCGAGATCATACACAGGGCGAGGCTCACGGATGAGGAGGTGGCCCTCATCCTCGGAACGGACCCCTCTGATCCGAGGGTGAAGGAGCTCATGTCGGCCGCCGAGGAGGCGAGAAAGCACCATCTCAGGTCGAGATCATGATGGAGATCCTCCCTCCCCTCGTCGCATTCCTCGTCACCTTCTTCACCACGAGGTTCTGGATAGGCGTCGCGAGGGAGAGGGGACTCGTCGGGAGGGACATGAACAAGCACGGAGAAGTCCTCGTCGCAGAGGCCGGAGGTTTCTCCTTCGTCGTAGGAACGTTCACAGGCCTCTCCATCTACGCCATCCTCAACGCCCCTTCACCCGAGCTGTTCGCGGTAATCTCTGCCCTCACTATAACGGGCTTCATCGGCTTCGCCGACGACGTCCTCGGGTGGAAGAAGGGGCTCCCCCAGTGGTTAAAGCCCCTGCTCACCCTCCTCTCTTCCCTTCCCCTCATCGCGGTCACCCTCTACAACCCATCCTACAACTCCTTCTCCGTTTTTGGAGTCCCGGTGTGGGTCTATTCCCTCCTCATAGTTCCCATCGGTGTCGTCGGCGCCTCGAACGCCCTGAACATGTTGGCTGGCTACAACGGGCTCGAGGCTGGCCTCTCGATCATACTCAACTCCACTCTCGGGGTGAAGGCCTTTCTCGCAGGGGATCTCTTCACCGCTCAGCTTGCCCTCATCGCCGTATCTTCCCTCCTCGCCTTCCTC